>JAYGEB010000131.1:0-6565 GCA_046582595.1 Alphaproteobacteria bacterium
GAAACCGTGGCGGCATTGAAGTTTCAGCCGAGCCAGGCCATCGAACTTACGCAGAAAATGTCCCCAGTGTGTCCCCGGTGAAATTAGGGACCAACAAAGGCCTACCCGTTTCCAGCTAAACCTTTGAAATCATTGGTGCCGGCGACAGGAGTCGAACCCGTGACCTACTGATTACAAATCAGTTGCTCTACCAACTGAGCTACGCCGGCGATGGGGGAGTTTTAGTTGTTTGTTGGGAAGGCCTCAACCTATCTTTCGCCGGCGTGGCTGAAATTTCAGCGCGTGGCGGGCGGGCGGATACGGCTAGAACCGGGTTTTCCTTAATTTGCGCCGGGGCGAGCCAATTTTGCCTCCGCCCCGGACGGGCGGGCGGGATCCGCAGGCGGTTTCGCCGCCGCCTCCGGGGCAACCACGACGGGGGCGACCGCGCCATAGGCGCCATAATATCCCGAATAACTGGTGTAATCCTTTACCATCGGCGCCTCCGTCTTCTGCGGCAGGGCGCCGGGCGAGAGGTTGCTGCGCCAGGGAGATGGCACGGAAGGACTGGAACGCCACACGGGCCGGGGCCTATCGCCGCCGCTGGCCGCCCGGCGGGAGGCGCGGGGCGGCAAGCCGCCCAATGCCGGGGCGTGGGATTGACGGCCATAGGCGCCGCCTGAATAAGTGCCGGCGGTATATGTGCCGCCGGAACGGGAGTTTCCGGTATAGCCGCCGCCTTGCGCCCAAGCCGGCGCCACCGCCGCCGCGGAAACCAGCAATATCCCCGATGCGCCCGCCATGGCCAACAGACCCAGTACCCTAGAAATCCCGTTCACCATGGGAATGCCGTTAACCCTTCAAAATGCCGAAATCCCAGAACATCGCCGAACACCGCAAAATACCGACCAAATACCGCACCCGTTATACCGCTCATAGATGGGAATATCCCGACCTTTTGCAAGATATTATCACCGTGCCCCGGAACCGATGGCGGGGCGGATGCCTCCATCAAGCACCGTCATCCGGCCCACGAGGGGCCGCGGTTGCAGCCGGCCATTCGTGCCCGATGGCCATTTGCGCCGGCCGGGCGACCGGCGTCAGGGGCAAAACCAGCCAAACGCCATTCCTGGTCCGGGCGGTGACCGCCTGCCACACCGCCACGGGGTTGTCATCGCGCCGCGGCCGGGGCGGGCCCGGGCCCGCCGCCGGCAGGCAGGTCAAGGTGAGAATTTCGCCCGGATGCATGAAATTGCGCATGCGGTCGTCCGGGAAATAACCGGGCGCCAGAACATCCCCCGGCCGGTCCCTGGTACGGTAGGCCCAATGCGAGGCCAGGCTGTTGCCGGCCACGCAAACAAGGTTCGAGGCGTCGTAGGTCAAGCGGCGGTCCTTCGTGGCCGGCGGAAGGCTCGGAATATACGCTATGGAATGTTTTTTGGCAAGAAATATTCCAACACGGGTATATACGGCGCCCTTCGGGACCGCTTCGAGGGCTACCGGTAGACCCGGTGAGCGCCGACGATCAGATGCATGACGGCGATTTCCCCCGGCTCGAGGCGGATCTCCTTGGGCGGGTTATATTGCTCCAAAATGATGGCGCGCTGGGTCCGCCGGCGTAGCAGTTTGATGAAAGCCCGGTCATCGACGGTTTGCACGACCACGTAATCATCGGGCTGAACGGGAATGTTCGGATCAACCTCAACAATTTCGCGCGGCTCATAGCGGGGCCGCATGGACGAATTATGCACGATCAGGGCATAGGCATTGGCCACCCCGACAAGATTTGACGGCCGGCCCGCATAACCCGTAATCGTGCCATTATCGAGGAAAGTACCGTCTTCCCCGGCCTCGGCATGACCCAGAATTGGCAAATCGCGAATGCGGCCGGGCGGTCCGGGCATTTCCGTGGCGACCAGGTGATCCGAAATGCCGGGCCCCGGCCAAGAGGCCTCCCCCGGCGCGGCGATAACACCGCCCCGCGACCCGGCCAGGGCGGCGATCGCGCGGGACTGTTCCCGGTCGGGCCCTTGCCGGCCCGACTCCCACCGGGAGACGGTCGCCTGCGTCGTCCCCAGGGAGGCGGCAAATTGCGCCTGGGTTTGCCCTTGTTCCCGGCGCAGACGCCGCACGGTCTCTGCCCAATTCACCATGGCTCACAAACTAGGGCAAAAATTATACGAAGGCAAATACAATATGGCATATTTATCTTGCAATGTATACGTTTTCGTATATTCTATCTCCATGACATACCAAGTCAAGCCCCGCGCTCCCAACGTAGAAATTCGGCAATCCGCGGCTCCGGCGGACCGGAAAGCAAAACAACGGATCGCGGGCTGCCGCTGGATCCACGGCAATGTCGATCAGCCCGATTGGTTCTATTGCCAACGGCCCCGCCTGGCCAGGCGGTCCTATTGCCCCGAACATCTCGCCCGCAGCGTCAGCCTCAACGGTGACCCCCATTATGTGGCGGAAGGGGCGGAATGCGATCTCTACCTGCGGGAATTGCCGCCGCCGAACGATGAATTGGATGATGACCCGATAACTGAGCTGGGCGAGGCGCCGGGCGGCGAACTGGAGCATGAATAAATGAGCGGCACCGATGCTCTGAAGTGGCGCATGCGGCACCATCCGCTCGGCGAAGAAGGTCCGGCATTGCAGCGCACGAAAATTACCGATGCTGGAAACAACGGCCCCCCGGCCTATCCCATGCGCGCCGTGGATACGGTCGATGCGTTAGAGAAAAAGGGCCGCATCGACCACAAGGCGGCGGCCGGCGCCCGCAAGTTCGAGGCCATATTCCAAGCGGCCAGCCTGCACGGCCTGGCCAGCCGGGACCCATGCCTGATGCCCGGAGGCCGGCACACCGGCAACGCCGAGCCCCATCGCATCCTGCATGCCCGCGACCAGGTCTGGGAGGCCGTGCGCGCCCTGGGCGGCATCGGCACGCCCGGCGCCAATATCGCCTGGGATGTTCTTGGCCTGGGCATGACCATCAAGGCCCATGCCGTACGCTGCCAGTTTGGCAATGGCCGCTCTCTTAATCCCATGACCGCGACGGGAATTCTGGTACAGGCCTGCTTCACATTGGCGGTCCACTATGGGAAATAGCGCCCGCATGCGGTAGTTTCCCCACCCTTGCCCGAATTGGCGGGCCGGGAGACAGCTGGAGAAAGCCATGGCCGCGCGCATCGATCCGGTTATTCTGTCAGGCGGCTCCGGCACCCGGCTATGGCCGTTGTCGCGGGCCGCCTACCCCAAGCAATTGCTGCCCCTGACGGGCCGCGAAACCATGCTGCAGGGCACCGTGCAACGGGTCGCGGACCCGGACCGTTTTCATCCACCCACCATAATCTGTAACGATGAACACCGCTTTATCATCGCCGAGCAGCTTCGCGCCCTCGGCGTCGAGCCCCGCGCCATCGTGCTTGAACCCATGGGCCGGAACACCGCGCCGGCGGCCGCCGTGGCCGCCCTGTTGGCGGCGGACCGGGCGCCCGACGCGATGATCCTGATCCTGCCGTCCGATCACCGCATCGCGGATACCCCGGCCTTCATGGCGGCAATCGACAAGGCCGCCGAGGCCGCCCTGGGCGGCGCCCTGGTTACTTTTGGCATTACCCCGACGGCGCCTGAAACCGGCTACGGCTACATCAAACGGGGCGCCCCCGTGGCCGGCATCGAAGGTTGCCACGAGGTCGCCCAGTTCTTGGAGAAACCCGCCTTGGCCAAGGCCGAAAGCATGCTGGCGGAGGGCGGATACGATTGGAACAGCGGCATGTTCCTGTTCCGGGCGGACCGTCTGCTGGCGGAAATGGAACTATTGGCGCCCGACATCGTACAAGCCTGCCAAGGCGCCATCACGGCGGCGCAACGGGATTTATCCTTTACCCGGCTGGACCGGGAGGCATTCGCGGCGAACCCCAACACATCCATCGATTACGCCGTGATGGAAAAGACCCACGCCGCGGCCGTGGTCAGCGCCGATATCGGGTGGAGCGATGTGGGTTCCTGGTCCGCCCTGTGGGACCAGGGCCGGGAGGGGGCGGACGGGAGCGACAATGTCGCTGTCGGGGATGTGCTTTTGGATGATGTGGAAAACAGCTATATCCGGGCCGAACACCGTCTGGTCGCCGCCGTCGGCGTCCGGGACCTGATCATTGTCGAGACCTCCGATGCGGTCCTGGTCGCGGCCCGGGACAAGGCCCAGGATGTCAAAAACATCGTTGCCCGCCTGAAGGCCGGGGACCGCGTGGAATCGGAGCAAAACCCGCGCGTCTACCGGCCCTGGGGCTATTACGAGGGCATGGACCACGGCGACCGCTTTCAGGTCAAACGGATCAGCGTCAAGCCGGGACAAAAACTGTCGTTGCAGATGCACCACCATCGGGCCTAACACTGGATCGTGGTCGAGGGCACGGCCAAGGTCACGCGCAACGGGGAAACGGTCTTGCTGGAGGAAAACCAGTTCACCTACATCCCCATCGGCGCCTGGCACCGCCTGGAAAACCCCGGCAAGATCGACTTGAAATTGATCGAAGTGCAATCCGGTTCGTATCTGGGCGAAGATGACATCGTGCGCAAGGAAGACGACTACGGCCGCGACAGCAATAGCTAGACTTTTTTCGATATTCATCGATTCAAGTCTCGTCTTCTTCGCTCCCGCTTGTACGCAAGAGCATATCGCTCCGCGCGGGCGGCGCATAATCGCCGGGCCGCCGTCACGGCCTTGTCCGCGCAATCCGATACCGAAAATGGTTTAGGGTTATCCGGCCACCACCTTCAGCCGTTGATTTTTCTGAATAGCCTGGTTCGGCGCCAGGTCGTTGAGAACCCGGAACCAATCTTCGTTGAAACGGCCATAGGGCAGGGTCCGGGCCAGGCCGGCGATGTGATCGTCGGAGCGGGCCGGCACCACCAGCAATCGGCGGGCCCGGACGTTGGCGGCGGCGCGGGGGGAGATGCGGCGGAACGACAGGCCGGATTGGCGGAACGGACGGGCCCAACGCCGGGCCTGACTTAATGGCGAGATAAACATGAAACGGTAAAACCGGTCTTGGTTCCGCCGGATCGCAAGGGCGCGGATATGCACGGGGCCCTTTTGCCCGCGGCCTTCCGTCCAGGCGGTGGCGGCGTCATGGCCGTCGATGCTCAAACTTTCCAGATCGCGCAGTTGGCTGCCGCCGCCCCAGACGGAGGACAAATAGTCACGCGCGCTGGCGGCGCCCTTGGCGGGGCCGGCATCGAAACTCATCGCCGCGCCCGAGGGGTGGCGTCCCATGACCCGTGCCGGGCTGTTGCGCAGAAGAAAGCCGTCCGGCGCCCGGAATTCGATACGCAAAACGGGGTGGGTAAACACCTGGCCGCGTATGATGCCTTGTTTCGGGTCATCGCCGAACAGCATGCCATCGATTTGGTCCAAATACTCATCGCGCCGCCGGATGCCCTTGTCCCCACCGTGCGCCGCCACCTGTCGCGCGGCCAGGCGCTGGGCCTGTTTGACCCGCTCCACGGTGCGGGGATGGGTGGACATGATGTTGAATTCATCGACCTTGCCTGGCGGCAGCCCCAGCACCCGCGCCTCGATCTGGCTATGTTCCCGCAGGCTGGCCAAAAATGTCGCCGTGGCATCGGCGTCGTAGCCGGCCCGGCTCATATAGCGGATGCCCAGGGTATCGGCTTCGAACTCATGTTCCCTGGAATAACCTCTGATGGCGGCCATGGCGGCGGTCTGGCCAATCTGCATCAATTCTGAGGGCAATCCCGCCACCCGCAACCCTATGGCGCCCAGCAAAAGCCCGATCTGGGCCACCTGTTGGGCGCTTTGCCGCTCGGCGCCATGGCGGGCGGTCACATGGGCCAGTTCATGGGCCAGCACGCCCGCCAGTTCCGCCTCGCTGGAGGCCAGGCTCAACAGACCCCGGGTGATATAGATGAAGCCGCCCGGCAGCGCGAAGGCATTCACGATCTGCGTGTTCAGGATCGTGAAACGATAAGGGTATTGTTGATATTCCGCCACCTTGACCAGGTCCAGGCCAACTTTTTGAACATAGCCGCCCAAACGGCGGCCCTCATAGGCGCCGCCAAATGATTTGAGGATCTTGGGATGGTTGGCGCGGCCATTGGCGATATCGTCCTCGATGGATTGGAAGCCGGTAAAACTGTCCCGACCGGACGCGGCATTGGTGGCCACGCAACCCACCGAACCGGACAAGGCCGCGCCACTGGCGAGCCCAGCCAGAAGCTGCCGGCGGTTGAGCGGGTGGATTGCGGGTTCAAGGCACATTTTCTATGGTTCTATGGGGCGGCAATTTCAACGGCTTCGGCATGGGGGGCGGCATCGCCCTCCCGCCACAGCCAATATGTTAATGGTTCTTGCGCATTGACCGCAACCACCCGGTGACGGCCGTCGCGGTCGATGGCGTGCAGGGTGATGCGTTGGATCATACCAGACGTCATAAGTCATGACACGTTTGCCCATTCGCGTCGCGTTATGGAGGTGATTCTGTCGGGCGTGGCGGTGAAATCGGCCCAGGCCTCGCAGCAGGCCTCGACGATCTCTTCGTAGGTTTGGAAGACGCGGTGT
>JAYGEB010000144.1:0-2102 GCA_046582595.1 Alphaproteobacteria bacterium
CCACTTGTCGCGTCGAGGAGCCAAAATTTTGTTGTGGTCGCACTGGTAAAGGTTTGAGGTGGCCGTTTTCGACTTCGGTGTGATGTGGGGGGAGGAATATGTCCGAAACCGCCAAGCGCTTGCTTGTGGTGGATGACGAACCGGAATTTGCCAAGTTCGTGAAACGGACGGCGGAAGGCATTGGCTATGTCGTCACCGCCATATCGGACCCCAATCTGTTCAAGGATGCCTACAAGGACAGCGATCCCGACGTTGTGGTGTTGGACCTGGTGATGCCGGATATCGAAGGCATCGAACTGGTGCAATGGCTGGCCGAACAGGGTTGCACGGCGCGGATTTTGGTCGTTACCGGCTATAACCCCTATTATGGCAAGATGGCCCTTGGCTTGGGCGAAATTCGCGGCCTGAAGGTGGAAACCCACCAAAAACCCATCTCCTTGGCCACCCTGCGCAAAGCGCTCTCCTAATCCGACCCATCCCCTGATTTGCCTGCGTTGCGGTACGGCGCGGGGCGGCTTATTCTAGGCTTATTCTAGGCGCCAAAGCATTTTCTTGCAGGGAGTATGAACGGTGAGCCAGGTATTGGACGGTGTGCGGGTTTTGGATTTCGGGCGGTATATCGCTGGGCCGGTGTGCGGCATGATGTTGGCGGACCTGGGCGCGGAGGTGATCCGCATCGAGAAAATCGATGGCAGCGAAGACCGCTATACCGCGCCCGTTGGCGAGGGCGCGGCGGGGGAGGAAAGCGTCGGCTCCTCCTACATGCACATCAACCGCAACAAACTGGGCCTGACCCTGAACCCCATGAAGCCGGAAGGGCGGGAGATCGTCAAAAAATTGGTGGCGACGGCGGAGGTTGTGATCGCCAACCTGCCGTCCGAAACATTGGCCAATATGGGCCTGGATTATGAAAGCCTGTGCGAGAGCAAGAAGGACATCATCCTGACCACCGTCTCGGCCTTCGGCTCGGTCGGCCCGTATAAGGACCGGGTCGGCTTCGACGGCATCGCGGCGGCCATGTCCGGCATGATGCATCTATCGGGCTATCCGGATGAACCCATGAAGGCGCACACGCCATGGGTTGATTTTGGCACCGCTTCGGCCGCCACCATCGGCACTCTGGCCGCCCTTTTGCATAAGCGCGCCACGGGCGAGGGTCAACGGGTGGAAGGTACTCTTCTCGGCACCGCGCTGCTGTTCAACAACGGCTCGTTGATCGAACAGGCGTTGATCAATGCGGACCGGGTCGGCAGCGGCAACCGCGGCCAGACCGCCGGCCCCAGCGATGCCTTCCGCTGCCAGAATGATGAATGGATACTTGTGCAAGTGGTTGGCCAGCCGCTCTATGAACGCTGGGCCCGCCTGATGGGCGAAGACCATTGGCTGAAAGATCCCAAATTCAAGGACGACCTGGCCCGTGGCGACAACGGCGTTGAAATATCCGCCCGCATGCGGGAATGGTGCGGCCAGCGCGGCCGCGAGGAAGCCATTGCCATTTTGGCCGAGGCCCGCATTCCCTCGGGGCATATCTATAAGCCGGCTGAAACCCTGACGGATCCCCAGGTCCTGGGCGGCGGCTTTTTACAGGATGTGGAATACCCCGGCACCCCAAGCGCCGCGCCCGTGGCAAAGCTGCATATCCGCCTCTCGAAGACCCCCGCCGCCATCCGCCACCGCGCGCCCACCCTGGGCGAGCACACCGACGACATCATGCGGGAGTTGGGCTACGGCGACGGCGCCATCGCCGAACTGCATGAAAAGCGGGTAATCTGATTACAAAAGGCCCCGCCTTCGGCATTGGAAGGCGGGGCCAATATTTTGTTGCGGGAAGTTCCGGTCAGAGCAATTTTCAATTAATTGGTGTCGCTTCGCGACCCAAGTGATACCAATCGACTAAACTTGTGACTCTCTCGCCTGGTGTTAATTGCGGCCCGGATGTGATTCTCTTAACCAACTGATTTGGTGGGGAGAATTGATATGGCGCTGGCAATTGTTCGGAGCGAACATTCGGCCGATGATCTGCGTGCGGCGGCGCGGCGGACGAAAGACAGCAGGCAGGCGCGGCGTCTGTTGGCGATCGCCCTGGTGCTCGACGGCGCGAG
>JAYGEB010000160.1:0-5921 GCA_046582595.1 Alphaproteobacteria bacterium
TTGTTCGCCGACAACGGCAACAAAACGTTCAAGAACATCGCCAGGCCGGTGCATGTCTGGTCTTGGCCGCGCCGCCTGCCCGATAACCGCCAGGACCGCAAACCCTTTGTCATGGTTTCTGAATTCGAAGGCCGGAGTGCGGAGGAAAACCAGCTTGCCCTGGATTTGCACGAAGAACTATCCGCCGCCCTGTCACGGCTGACCGGCCTGGAAGTAACCCTTGATCGGCGCAAGGCGGATTATCTGTTCAAGGGCGGCGTCCGCTTGACGGGCGGGCGATGCCGCATTTCGGCCCAACTGATCACCGTGGAAGACGACAAACAGCTATGGGCCGAACGCTACCAGATGGAAGGCGGCGATAGTTTTGACATTCTCGACCAGTGTATCCCGGGCATGGTGATGAACATCCGCCGCCGCGTCGCGGCGGACGATGCGGACAGATTGCCGGGCAAGAACCTGGACAACATGACCCTTGAACAACTGCTTTCGGCGGCGGGAGTTAGCTTTTTCACGCCGACCATGCAGGGCTGGTCGGGGGCCGGGAAAATCGCTGAACGGGCGTTGCAAATTGCGCCGAAGAATTTCATGGCGCTGGCCATGGCGGCGGCCGGGCACGGAATGGCGGAGTTATTGTACGGCTTCAAGCCGACGGATGACGCGGTCATAAACCTGGCCTTGCAACGGATAGAGGAAGCGCGGCGGCAGACCAGCAAAAGCGACATGGTTCTCATTGTCTATTCCGGCCTGCTACTCCATGGCCGGAAGCGTTACGCCGAAGCGGCCGCCGCGGCGGAAGCTTCCCTGCAACTGAACCCCGACTACAACATGGCCCTGTGGATGCTGGCCGAGGCGAGGATTTTCGGTGGCGATCACGCGGCCGGGATCGAGGCCGGAACACGCGCCGCCACCATGGATATCCACGACCCTTATGTCCATCTCTACAGCCGGGCCGTCGGCTACGGCTATTTCGCGGCCCACGAATATCACGATGCGGCCAGTTGGTTCTGGAACGCCGACCAATTGGCCCCCGGCCTGCCGCACAATCTGGCCGGCCTGTCGGCAAGCCAGTCATACGCCGGGGATGCGCAAGGGGCGCGGGACAACATGGCCCGTCTTCTCCAAGAGGAGCCGGCATTCCGCTTGTCGGACATGGTCGTCCTGCCGTTCCGCGAGGCGGAGGTCTGGGACCGGTTCGCAAACGGCCTGCGTTCGGCCGGAGTTCCAGAATAGCCGTTTTCTAAACTACGGTTTACGGCCCAGCAGATACCAAATGGCGGTTTGACCCAAGCCCTTGATCTCAATTTCGCCGCGCGGCTCCAGCGCATAGTCTGGTAAGAGCTGGCGGCGGGTTTCCGCCGAGACTTGAATGCGGCCCGGTTCGGCGGAGGTTTCCATGCGGCTGGCCACGTTCACCGTGTCGCCCCAGAGGTCATAGGCAAAACGCTTGTCACCGATCACCCCCGCCATCAGGGGTCCGCTGCCGATGCCGATCCTAAGTTGTAGATTTGCGCCGCCGAGGGGCGCGACGTTTTGGATCGCTTCGCGCATGTCCAATGCCAGATCGGCGATCATCGCGGCATGGCGGGGATGTTGCGAGGGCACCCCGGCCGCCGCCATATAACCATCGCCGATGGTCTTGATCTTCTCGGCGCCGTGCCGCTCGACAAGGCCGTCGAAGGTGGCAAAGACCCGGTCCAGAAATGCGACAACCTCGTCGGGGGAATGATCCGCGGCGATGGCCGTGAAGCCAACAAGATCGGCGAACAGCACCGTGGCGTCGTCAACACGGTCGGCGACATTGCGCTCGCCACCCTGCAGCCGTTCGACGATGGATTGGGGCAACGTCTTGACCAGCAGATCGTAATGGCGCGCGCGCTGCACCTCGGCCTCGGAGAATTTGGCGAAGTCCAGGCGCCGCAGACGTTCGGCGTGATAGAGGGACATGACGCCAATGGCATTGGCGATGGCGGTAAAGATCACCACCGCCAGAAACGGCGTCAACGCCATCTGTTGCGCCAATCCCACGATGGTCAGATAAAGGATGCTGCATCCCAGCGCCGTCGTCACGCCCCAGGGGAAATCCAGGGGCGGGAACACATAGATGGCGATCAGCAGCACGACGCCGCCCATGACATAGACGTCCGGCACGCCGGTGATGGCATTCCAGACCGCAAAAACAGCGACCAGAAAGGCGGCCAGCGTTGTCATCAACAGCATGGGACAATTGCGGAAATAGGGGACAAAGGTGAGGCCAAACAGCAACAATATGAGGGCCAGTTCGGCGGCGTGCGACCAAACGTAGAGCGGCCAAAGGTGCGGCGGCACGAATTGCGCCATGAAGATCATGAAGGGCGCCGCCAGGACCGTGACAAACAGCAGCACGCGCCGGGCATGGCGGACATCGGCGGGTTTGCGCACTTCTTGATAGCGCTGCTCCTCCCCCACGTCGGCGAACCACAAGGTGTAGGGGTTAAGCCCAAGGGAGGCCTCCCGGCCGGCTTCCCCCACGGCTGGCGTCGCCGTGGCATTCATCATGCTACCTCCCCATGAGTTCGATCCGAGTTCGATCCGAGTTCGATCTGAGTTCGATCCCGGCCGGTGCCGGCGGGTTATGGTGATGCCTCCACGCCCATGATAACCTGCCTTGGATGAATGTGCCCGAAGTAACCTCTCCCCAGCCCCATCGCGGCAGGCAACGCCTGCCGTTCTTTTATGGCTGGGTGGTGGTGGCGATCGCCTTTGTCACCATGGCCATCGGGGTCAATTCCCGCACCGCCTTTTCACTGTTGTTCCCGCCCATTTTGGATGAGTTTGGCTGGAGCCGGGGCAGCCTGGCGGCGACATTTTCCATCGGTTTCGTGGTTGCCGCCCTGATCACGCCACTGATCGGCATGATGATGGACCGGGTCGGGCCCCGCGTCGTCCTGCCCACGGGCGCGGTGCTGGTCAGCCTTGGCCTCATGGCCGCGACCTTCAGCACGGCGCCGTGGCATTTTTATCTGACCTTGGGGATCATGGTGGTCGGCGGTTCCATATTCATGAGCTATGTCGGCCATACCTTGTTTTTGCCCAACTGGTTCGCCCGTCGCCGGGGTCTGGCGCTCGGCGTGGCCTTCGCCGGCGTCGGCCTCGGCTCGGTGATCATTTTCCCCTGGATGCAGCATTCCATCGACACCGCCGGCTGGCGCGAAAGCTGTTGGGTGCTGGCCTTCATCATTTTGGGGGTCGTGGTGCCCTTGAATGTGCTCTTTCAGCGCCACAAACCGGCCGATCTGGGCCTGCTGCCCGACGGCGACGAAGCCCCCAAGGGAACGGCGCGGCGGAACGGCCGCGCGGTGGACCGCGCCGTCGTCGACCACGCCTGGGCCGAAACCGAATGGACCCTGGCCGGGGCCATGCGTACGTCCCGGTTCTGGTGGCTGATGGTATCGTTCTTCGGCGCGCTCTATATCTGGTACGCGGTCCAGGTGCATCAGACCCGCTATCTGATCGATGTCGGGATCAGGGCGGAAACGGCCGCCCTGGCCCTGGGCCTGGTCGGACTGGCTGGCGTGGCCGGCCAGATCGCCATCGGCCATCTGTCCGACCGCATGGGGCGGGAATGGGCCTATACCCTGGCCCTGCTGGGTTTTCTGGGAACCTACGGCTGCCTGTATCTGTTGCGCCAATGGCCGGAGGTTTGGCTGATGTACCTCATGGTCGGGTTGCAGGGTTTCCTCGGCTATGGCATCTCGACCGTGTTCGCGGCAACCCCATCGGATCTGTTCGCGGGAAAACATTACGGCGTGATCTACGGCGTCCGAGCCACCGCCGCCTCCGCCGGCGCCGCCTTGGGCCCCTGGGCGACCGGCGTGTTTTTCGATATCTGGGGGAATTACGATAATGCCTTCGCCATCGCCATGGTGCTCTGCGTCTTCTCCATCGCCACCATGTGGAAGGCCGGGCCGAGAAAAATCCGCTTGGTCCCGGGGCAAGTGCCGCCTGGATAGCCGCGATCCCGCCAACGCCCTTGCTGGCGGTTTGGCCGCGAACTATGGTGAGTCTGGAAATCAGGGTAGGAAACAGCCATGAAAATTTATCACGCGCCCAACACCCGTTCCGTCCGCATTGTCTGGCTCTGCGAGGAATTGGGGCTGGATTACCAGTTGGAGATGTTCAAACTGGGCGATGCCAGCATGCGCGATCCGGAATATTTGAAAATTCATCCCATGGCGCGGGTGCCGGCGCTGGCCGATGGGGAGGTCCGGATCTTTGAATCCGGCGCCATTGTTCAATACATCCTGGCGAAGCATGGCAACGGCCGCATGGCCCCTGACTCGGCTTCACCCAACTTTGCCGCTTACCTGCAATGGCTGCATTACGCCGAGGGCATGATCATGCCGCACGTGAATATTCTGGTGGTGGAAACCATTCTGCTGCCCGAGGACCGGCGCAATGCCGTAAATATCAGCCGCGCCACGAAGCAGCTTACCCGCATGCTCGGCGCGGTCGACCGGGCCCTGGAAGGCGGCGAATTCCTGGCCGGCGATTTTTCCGGCGCCGATATCATGACCGGCCACGCCTGCACCGTTGCCGCCCGCCTGGGCGCCGACATTTCCGACAAGCCCAATGTCGAGGCCTATATCAAACGCCTGAACGACCGTCCCGCAATGATCAAGGCCTGGGCGGCCTGAACTCAATATGGCGATTTAATATGGTGACGTAGTAATTATATCGACCACCGTCGCGGCCGTCGCTATGTCTTTGACGATATAATTACTACGTCACCATATTAAATTATTACTACGTCACCATATTAAATTGCGGTGATACCGCCATCGACCACCAGTTCCGTGCCGGTGACATGGCGGGCTTCATCGGAGGCCAGGAACAGGACGCAATTGGCGACGTCCACGGCCTGGCCCGCTTCCCCCATGGGAACGTGCCGGATGGAGGCGGCCCAGGCGCGTTCCGGATCGCCGCCACGCAGGCGCATCACCGCATCGCCCATATTGGTTTGAATAATCCCCGGATGCACCGAATTGCAGCGGATGCCGAGGCCGCGGCGGGCGCAATCGATGGCGACGGACTTGGTCAATTGCCGCACCGCGCCCTTGGAGGCGCCATAGGCCACCGCGCCGGCGGTGCCAATCAGGCCGGCGACGGAGGACATGTTGACAATGGCGCCGCCGCCATGACTCATTTGGTCGCGGCCGCCAACGGACATGGCCGCCACGCCATGCTTGCAACCCAGAAAAACACCTTCCACATTGACCGCCTGCAAGGCCCGCCATTGCGCCAAATCCGTATCGGCCAAAAACTGGCTCTTTTCGGTGGCCAGGATGCCGGCGTTGTTGTGCAGGATATCCAGGCGGCCATGGCGGTCGGCCACCAATTCCATCAGGCGCCGCCAGTCCGCCTCCTCGCGCACGTCCTGCTGGACGAACATGGCAGCGCCGCCCAGCTCGTCCGCCACCGCCCGGCCGGCCTCCATATCGACATCCGTGACGGTGACCAGGGCGCCCTCTTCGGCCAGGCGCCGGGCGGTGGCCCGCCCGATGCCGGCGCCGCCGCCCGTGACGATGGCGACCTTGCCTTCGACCCGGCCCCCACCACTGCTTTTGACCATGCTAAACCGCCGTCATGCCGCCATCGACCACCAGTTCGGCGCCGGTGACGTGGCGGGCTTCGTCCGATGCCAGGAACAGGATGCAGTTGGCCACGTCCACCGCCTGGCCCGGCTCTCCCATGGGCACCAGATCCAGGCGCGCGGCCCAGTTCGCCTCGACATCGCCGTTGCCCATGCCCATGACCTGATTGCCCATGTTGGTGACGATGACGCCCGGATGCACCGAGTTGCAGCGGATGCCGAGGCCTTTTTTGGCGCAATCGATGGCCACGGATTTGGTCAATTGCCGCACCGCGCCCTTGGAGGCGCCATA
>JAYGEB010000210.1:0-2579 GCA_046582595.1 Alphaproteobacteria bacterium
CAATCCGAAAGGATCCGGATGCCGCCGATCTGCATGCGCCCATCATCGTAGTCCCGCCCCACGTCCCGATCCCGGTTGGCGGTGAACTGGTGTGGCCCGACTTGCAAGATCACCAACCCGGGCCGGACCCGGCGGTAATGGGACCGCGCTTTCGATATCATGGTTACAATGTTCTCGCCGGGAAAGGCCAGGTTGATGATGCCCGGTTGACCGCTGAAGCCAAGGGCGGCATGGGAATCGCCGAATACGGCATTCGGTGACTTGGATGCGGCGAGCAGCGCCACATGGCGGGTCAACAGATCGTTCGGTTCCACTTGGCTCCGAATTAGAATTTCGCTGGCGCCGGCAAACAGGGCGACGACCAGCATGGCCACGGAGAGCCAGATGGTGGTATATCGCCCGCGGGCGGTTGGCCCGTTGGCCGGCGGCGCATCAGAACTGGAAGTACAGGAATTCACTATAGCCTCCAACATAGAGGTGAATAGCCACGTACCCGGCCAACAATCCGAACAAAGTTGCCCGCAACGCACTCGGGAAACCACTCTGCCGTTTTCCGTTCGGCTGAAACTGCCAGCCGATCCACTGTTGCGAACTGGGCGCCAGAAAGGCCAGCAGCAACAGCCCGGCGATGCTGACGATTTCCAGGGTACCCTCGAACAACGGCGTCGGGCCCGCCGTAACACCCATGGCGGTAAATATCGGCATCAAGGGAGCCAGACGAACGGCCCAGACATCCGGCAGGATCACCCCGTGCATCCCGGCCATGCCCTCCAGCATGGTCAGGGCGCCGGCGAAACTTTCAGCCCGAAAAAACACCCAAGCGATGACCACGGCAATAAAGGTAACAAGGAATCCGGCAAAGCGCTCCATGGGATGGACCGGCATGCCGCCGAATAGAAACCCGCGCGCGAACCGCCAACCATGATTTATACAGAGGTAGCAGCCGTGCAGACCGCCCCAGGCGACGAAGGTCCAACCGGCGCCGTGCCATAGTCCCCCCAGCAGCATGGTGATCAGTAGATTGACCCAACGCCGCGTTGGTCCGTGCCGGCCGCCGCCCAGCGGGATATACAGAAATTCGCGCAAGAAGCGCGAAAGGGTCATATGCCATCGCCGCCAAAATTCGATAATGCTTGTCGCCTTGTAGGGCGAATTGAAATTCAACGGCAATTTAAGACCGAACATGCAGCCAAGGCCAATGGCCATGTCGGAATAGCCGGAGAAATCGAAATAGAGCTGCAGGGTGTAGGCGAGCGCCGCGCTCCAGGCTTCGATCAGGCTTAGAACCGCCCCGCTTTCTACCGCCTCGAAACCGGGCGTGGCATAGACCGCCATGCCGTCGGCCAGAACAACCTTTTTGAACAGACCGATGACAAATAATTTAAGGCCGATCCCAAGATCGCTGGCGCTGAACCGGAATGCCGCCCCGCCGCGCAACTGCGGCAACATTTCACCATGGTAGACAATCGGGCCGGCGATAAGCTGGGGAAAGAAGCCGACAAAGAGCGCGTAGTCGAGAAAGCCGTGGTCCGCCAACCGGCTGCGATAACTGTCGATCACATAGGCAATTTGCTGGAGGTGAAGAACGAAATGCCCAGCGGCAGAACCACCGCCCCCATGGCGAAATCCAGGCCCGCCAGGCCGGCGATGTCGGAAATAAAAAAGTCCGCATATTTGTAGTAGGCGATAACGCCCAAATTCGCCACGACGCCCACGATCATCAGGGCACGGGCGCCATTGTCCCGCCCCTTCCGGGAAAATCGCCGGATATACCCGGCCAACAGGAAATTCCCGGTTATGGAGAGCAGCAGAAGCAGGACGTAAGGCGGGCTCCACCAGGCATAAAAAAACAACGAGGCCAGGGTAACCACGGCCAATGCGGCCGTGCGCGAGAACAGCCGCTCAGCCAGCCAGACCGCGAAAATCGTGGCTGGCAGAAAAGCGGCTATGAAATGATAGGAATTAAACAGCATTCCGGGTTTCGGCCAATGTCGTGATGCGAAATCACCGCCGGCCTACTTATTCACCACGGCGGCAAGCAGTTTTTCGACCTCGTTCGTGTTGCAACGGTTCAGCAGGTAAGGCGACTGGCCGCCGTCGTTCCAGGCCCGATTCAGGGTGATCGCCAGATCGAAACCATGGGCCCGGCACAGCTTGTCCGCATCCCGCGGAATGGCCCAATCGTTGCCCCAGGGGTAGGCCAGCCAATTGAGCGGATGGCCGACGATGGCCGAGAGGCAATCCTGGCTCCGCGCGAAATCGGCGTCCAGGGCGTCCGGGCTCATGCGGCTCATGGGTTGGTGGGTATGGCCATGGCAGCCGATGCGGTGGCCCATCCGTTCCAATTCGCGCAGATGTTCCGCGTTCATATAGAGCTCACGGCAGAATGCCGCCTCGTCCACGTCCCGTTCCATCAGCATCCGGGAGGTGATCTCATCCATCAGCTCGTAAGGCAGATGGAAATTGATCATATATTTCAGTTGCGCGGTTTCGGGCCGGTCGTAACGGTTGGTCTCGGCCGCCGCCTGGGCCAGTTCCGGGTCCTTCAGCCTGGTGCGCCATAGGCCGGGCAGGCGGTC
>JAYGEB010000239.1:0-3968 GCA_046582595.1 Alphaproteobacteria bacterium
CCTGACCCTGGCCCCCTGAAACTCTATTTTGGCGGCCCTTATTATGGTGACGTAATAATTAATTAACGGAATTTTTATATTAATACGCAGAATGATCACATATTTAATACTAATTACGTCGCCGCGTTAAGATCCACATTACGTCGCCGGATTAAATTACGTCGCCGGATTAAAATTCTGGGCAAGGTATGACTAGGCGCCTTGAAGGGGGATGGAGGGCGCGGGCGGATTGTCCTCGCCGGTCCAGTCACCATTGGCGAAGACCTCGAAGCGGTCGTAACAGCCGCCCGTGTAGGTGACGTGACTGACCAAGCCGTCGTCCCCGCCAAGCCATAGGTGCAGCAGGCCGGCGGGCGGCTCCATGATCAGGCTCAGGCGTTCCTCCCCGCTCAGGTCCAGGGCGATTTGATGGGCCGGGCCCGGCGTGGTGATGGCGACGGTGCCCGCGAAACGGTGGGTGATATGGCGATGCAGATGCCCAGCCAGAACCGCCTCCACCTGACCGTGGGGGCGCACCACGGCGGCAAATCCGGCGCAATCCTCCAGACCCATTTTGTCCATCATCAAATGACCGGAGCGAAACGGCGGGTGGTGCATGAACAGGACGGTCGGCCTATGGGGTTGCTCGGCCAGACGGGTCCGTAGCCAGGCCAGGCGCGTCGGACACAGGCGGCCGCCCGAGGCGCCGGGGATCAGGGTATCCAATCCGATCAACCGCGGCTCCCAATCCTCAATGGTGTACTGCATGAAGCCGTCATGGCCCGCAAGATAGCCGTGACCGGGGAAGGCCTGGCGCATGGCATCCCGGTCATCGTGGTTGCCGGGGATCAGAAAATAGGGCATCGCCAGACCGGACAAAATCTCGGCCAGAATGGCGTATTCACCCGGACCGCCGCCGTCCACCAGGTCGCCGGTGCAGAGGACGAATTCCGGCGGCTGGGGCAAGGCGTTCAAATGCGCCACGGCGACGCGCAAATGCGCCGCAGTCTGAAACGTCCGCTCGGCCCTGCCCTCGGGCAGGGAAATATGAAAATCGGAAATCTGTGCGAATATCAGCATGGAAAGCCTACAATCACCACCAATCAAACCCGTAACACAATGGAGAAATATATATGAAGGTCAAGGACTGGGTGGTGATCATCACCGGCGGCGGCACCGGCGTTGGCGCGGCGGCGGCATTGATGCTGGCCGAGGGGGGCGCCCGGATCGCCATAAATTATTCCCGCAGCGCAAACGAGGCGGAGGAAACCGCCAAGGCCTGCCAGGCCGCGGGCGCGGAAACCCTGGTCTGCCAGGGCGATGTCGGCAAGGACGAGGATTGCCGCCGCATCGTGGCCGAGGCAATGGCTAAATCGGGCCGCATCGACGGCCTGATGAACAATGCCGGCACCACCAAAATGGTGCCCGACAACGATCTGGACGGCCTGTCGGCGGATGATTTCCTCAATATCTATTCCGTCAACGTGGTCGGCGCCTATCAAATGACCCGCGCCGTGGCGCCGCATATGAAAGCCCAGGGCCGGGGCAGCATCGTCAACACATCCTCCATCGCCGGCGTCATGGGCATCGGCAGCTCCATCGCCTATGCCGCCTCGAAAGGCGCGATGAACACCATGACCCTGTCTCTGGCCCGCCTGCTGGCGCCGGAAATCCGGGTCAACGCCATCGCGCCCGGCTTCATCACCGGCCGCTGGTGGCTGGATCGCCTGGGGCGGGAGGGCTATGACGAAATGGTCGCGGGCGTGGAACAATCCGTGCCCCTGAAGCACGCCAGCACGCCCGAGGACGTTGCCGAGGCGGCGCTCTATCTGCTGGCCAACGGCGCCAATATCACCGGCGAAATCCTGCTCACCGACGGCGGCCACCACCTTGGCGGCGCGCCGCTGATTGCCCGATAGACCATTTTCGATATTGAACTACCCGCCCGCTCCCCCGCCCGGCTCGGCTATGCAACGTTAGTTGAAAATATTCTAGAAAACACGGAGGACACTTACCAACATGGCACGTATCGATTATGCGACCACCGATCACCTGAGCGAGCGGGGCAAGGCCCATATGGAGCGGCTTGGCCATAAGAATATCTTCCGCATGCTCTCGCATTCCGAATCCCACTTGCGCAACTATTGCCGACTGGGCAACGCCATCCGCCACCACGGCGTGCTGGACCCCCGTCTGCGCGAGCTGGCCATCACCCGCGTCGGCATTCTGCTGGGCGCCGAGTACGAGGTGATCGCCCACAAGCGCCTGGGCCGCGGCGTCGGCATTCCGGAAAACCAGATCGAGGCCCTGGACCAGGGCGCGGGCAGCGATGCCTTCAACGAGGTGGAAACCGCCGTCCTGGCCTATACCGACGATCTGGTCGATAACGGCGAGCCCGGCGCCGGGGCGTCTTTCGATGCCGTCGCCCGGCACCTGAACGGCGAGGAACTGGTGGAACTGACCCTGGCCATCACCTTCTACATCATGACCTCAAAGTTCCTCATCACCTTCGGCATCGACCTGGAAGCCGAAGAATAGGCCGATTAAGAACGTGAATATGCCACCCGGAAATTCTGGAAAGGAACGAAAATGCCCCTGCCGCAGGATATCAGCCCCATCAACAGCGAAATGATGGATACCATCGCCCGCAGTTCGTCCATGGACTGGATCGAAACGGCGCCCGGCATGGCCTATATGAAAATCCTCTGGATCGCGCCCGAGAGCGGCCGCTGGGCGGTGCTGCTGCGCTGGAAGAAAGGCTATGTCGCGGCGCCCCACAAGCATCTTTCGGGCGCCCACGCCTTCATCCTCTCGGGCCGCCTGCAAGTACGCGACGGCACCTTGGAGGCCGGCGACTATGTCTACGAACCCAACGGCATGGTGCATGGCGAGACCACGGCGCTGGAAGATACCGAGTATCTGTTTTTCTGCGACGGCCCGGTGCTGTTTTTCGACGACGACAGTTTCACCGGCTATTTGGGTTGGGAGCAGTTGCAACGCATGCAAGACCAGGCCGCCGCCAAGGCGGCGGCGGAATAGTTGCGAAGGGAACAAAAGATATGCAGGATTGGGATGGCCGGGCGCTGGTCGAAACAAATTGGCTGGAAGCCAATCTAGAGGATCCGAATTTACGCATCGTCGATGCCTCCATCGTCATGACCAGAACGGAGGACGGCGCCTGGGTATCCAGCAGCGGACGGGATACCTTTGACGGGGGCCACATTCCGGGCAGCCAGTTCATTGATTTGCTGCGTGAACTACATGACCCGGCCAGTCCCTTGAGCTTCATGTTGCCCAGCCCGGAGAGCTTTGCCCAGGCCATGGGCCAGAAAGGCATTGGCGACGGGCACATGGTCGTGGTTTATGCCAACGCCGTGCCCTGGTGGGCGACGCGGTTCTGGTGGATGCTGAAGGCCAATGGCCATGACCGGGTCGCGGTGCTGGACGGCGGCCTGAAGAAATGGCGCGCCGAAGGCCGCCCCCTGAATCAACTGCCGGCGGCGCCCGGCACGGCGGTCTTCACGCCCCGGCAACGGCCTGAAATGATTGCCGGCAAGGAAGACGTCACGGCGATGCTGGCGGCGGGCACGGGGGCGGTGATCAACGCCCTGTCGCCGCAACTGCACCGCGGCGAGAGTGATCTGGGCTACGGCCGGCCGGGCCGCATCGCCGGCAGCGTCAATCTCTCGGCTCTGGCGCTGATCGATCCTGAAACCGGCGCCTACCTGCCAAGGGCGGACCTGCGCCGGGCGGTCGAGGAAAATCTGGGCGACTTCGGCGGCGCGGCGATCTGCTATTGCGGCGGCGGCATCGCGGCAACCATGGACGCCTTCGTTCTCGACTTGCTGGGATACGGCAAGGTCTCGGTCTATGACGCCTCGCTGTCCGGAGTGGGCGGCGGACGACAGCCTGCCAATGGAAACCGGCTGAGACCGCATGAATACGGGGACACGTAACAAGTACATGTCCCCAGATCGGAAGAGCACACG
>JAYGEB010000253.1:0-11041 GCA_046582595.1 Alphaproteobacteria bacterium
CCGTGCAGATCGCCCAGGATCTGGATCTCAACATGGCGGGACGAGGTTAGCCAGCGTTCCAGAAACAAGGTGTCATCGCCAAACGCCGCGCCGGCCTCCCGCCGCGCGCCATCGACGGCGTCGGCCAGATCGGCCTCCTCCTCCACCACCCGCATGCCGCGCCCGCCGCCCCCGGCCGAGGCTTTTACCAATACGGGGTAACCGATCTCTTTTGCCGCCGCCGCGATATCGTCGTCCGGTCCCAGTTCGCGGGCCGGCAGGGTCGGGACCCCCGCCGCCGCCATCAACCGCTTGGCCGATAATTTGTCGCCCATGGCGCCGATCGCCTCCGCCGAAGGTCCGACCCAGGTCAGGCCCGCGGCCACGACCGCCCCGGCAAAGGCGGCATTCTCGGACAGGAAGCCATAGCCCGGATGGATTGCGTCGGCGCCGCCGCGCCGGGCCGCGTCGAGCACCTTGTCCATGTCCAGATAGGTCTGGGCGGAGGTGCGGCCCCGCAGGGCGATGGCGCCGTCGGCCTCGCCGACATACGGCGCGGTGGCGTCGCCGTCGGCATAAATAGCAACCGTGGCGATGCCCATTTCGTGGGCGGTGCGGATGATGCGCCGGGCAATCTCGCCACGATTGGCGATCAGCAGGCGGGTGATCGACCGCGCCTTCGATTTGGCCATTACATCCGCCATGTGCCGAATTCCTTGGTGCCCGCGACCACTTGGTTGTGACAGGTCGAGAGCGCGATGGCGATCACCGTGCGGGTGTCGCGGGGGTCGATCATGCCGTCGTCGGAAACCCGGCTGGTGGCGTACAGGCCTTTCGAGCGTTCCTCCGCCCAATGTTCGGCCAGGCTGGCGCGTTCGGCATCCGCCTCCTCGTCGAACTCCAAGCCCCGGCGTTCCGCCGCCCGGCGCTGAACGATGGACATCACGCCGGCCATTTGTTTGGGGCCCATCACGGCGATCTTGGCGGTCGGCCAGATGAAGGTGAAACGGGTGCCATAGGCCCGCCCGCTCATGCCGTAATTGCCCGCGCCATAGGAGGCGCCGACGATGATGGAGATGTGCGGCACCGTGGAATTCGACACCGCGTTGATCATTTTCGAACCGTTCTTGGTGATGCCGGCCTGTTCGAAATCGGTGCCGACGATATAGCCGGTGATGTTGTGTAGAAACACCAGGGGCACGTCGATCTGATTGCAAAGCTGGATGAATTGCGTGGCCTTTTCCGAGGATTCCGACATCAGCGGGCCGTTATTGGCCACGATGCCGATGGGATAGCCGTGCAGCGAGGCCCAGCCCGTCACCAGGGTTGGGCCATAAAGCGGCTTGAACTCCTCAAATCTTGAGCCATCGACGATGCGGGCGATGATGTCACGGATATCAAAGGGCACGCGCAGGTCTTCGTTGACGATGCCCAGCAGCTCTTCCTCATGGTACAGCGGCGGATCGCTGGGCAGGGTCGGGCCGGGGCCTTTTTTGCGCCAGTTCAGATGCGCCACCACCTCGCGGCAAATGCGGATGCCGTCCACCTCGTCCTCCGCCAGATAATCGCCCAGGCCGGAGGTCCGGGTGTGCATTTCGGCCCCGCCCAGGCTCTCTTCGTCCGCGTCTTCTCCGGTCGCCATTTTTACCAGGGGCGGTCCGCCCAGAAACACCTTCGATTGGCCCTTGATGAAAATATTATAATCGCTCATGCCGGGCTGATAGGCGCCGCCGGCGGTGGAAGCGCCAAAAACCACGGAGATGGTCGGAATGCGCATTTTCGAGAGTTCGGTAATTTCGTAGAACAGCCGTCCGGATTCAGCGAAGTGCCCGCCTTCGCGCCGGATCGCCGCCTCCGGGTCGCCGCCGCCGTCGCCGCGCAGATCGGCACCGGCGGATTCGACGAACTGCACATACGGCAGGCAGTTTTCCCGGGCGATCTCCAGCCCCCGCATGAGTTTTTTGGCGTTGAACTGGTTGAAGGCGCCGGCCCGGACCGAAGGGTCATGACCGAGGATCAGACATTCCGTGCCCTCGATCACCCCTAGGCCGACCACGAAGCCGGAACCGACGTTGAAGTTGGAGCGCCAGGCCGCCAGCGGGCTGATTTCCAGAAAGGGGGAATCCCGGTCCAGCACCAGGGCGATACGCTCCCGGATCGGCATCTTGTCGCGGGCGGCCAGCCGCGCCATGGCCTCCTCGCCGCCGCCCTGGGCGACCTCCTCATGCAGTTCGTCGAGGGTCGCCAGCATCTTCAGCATGGTGTCGCGGTTGACTTGGAATTCGTCCCCCCGCACATCGAGGGTCGAGGCAAGTACGGGCATGTGATTACTCCGGAGTTACAACTTAATGAGGGTGGCGCGGTCAGCGGCTCAGTGCGTCGCCATCTTGCCACGGCGAAAGTTGCCCGGCATGGACGTCCGGCCCCTTGCGGAAATGGGCGGCCTCCTCCAATGTCTCGACAAACGGCATATCGGCGGGATAAAGCCGGTCGCCCCGTGGCAGCGCGCCGGCTTTTGATACATGCCCCCACAGCGGGTGGCCGACCACCTCTTCGGCGATGGCGGCGGCCTCGATCAATTTGTCCAGATCGTATCCGGTTTCGATGCCCAGTTCGTGGCACAGGTTCACGAAATCCTCGGTCGGCACATGGCCCGCGGCGCGCCCGTTGCCGCAGTAGGGGCAGCCGCCCATGCCGCCGATGGAGGTATCGAACTCCCGGACGCCCAATTGCAAGGCTTCGTAATAACTGGTCAGGGTGGCGCCGCGGCTGTCATGCAGGTGCATGTGGAAATCCGTGATCTCGGGATATTTATCCTTGATCGCCACCAGGGTCTCGCGCACCTGGTGGGGCATGTTCCAGCCCATGGCGTCCAGGAAGGAGCATTTGTTGACCTTGAGGCCGGCGTCATGCCATTTGCCCATCAACAGATCCAGCATTTCCATGCGCTGGGCCAGGGTGAACGGGCCTTCGAAGTTGGAACCGAAGGGATTGCCCAGGCCGACGGCGCCGTATTCCACGCCGGCCGCCACGGCGGCGGCGATGGCCGCGTCGACGCCGGCGATTTGTTCCGCCTGGGTGCGGTTGTAGTTGCGCCGTGCGAAGGTATCGCAAAGCTCCACATTGGCGCCGAAGCGTTTTCCGCGCACATCGATTTTCGGGTAGTAGAGGTCGGCCCGTTCGAAGCCCCGTTTGTTGAAAATAGCGGCGGTATATTTCACGCCCGGCTTGGGTACGAAACGTTCCGCGATCTCGTCGATGCAGGCCATCGAAGGCGTCCATTTGGGGTGGGCGAAGGAACCGATTGAAATGACCTTGGCGCCGGTCTCGCCCAGGGCATCCAGCAGCCGCAGTTTCTCGTCCACGGATATATCGGCGCTTTCGATCTGCAGGCCCTCGCGCATGGTGTCGTCGGTGATCACCACGGACTTTGGCAGCATGCTCATAATCGTTCCTCCTTCAAATTCGTTCCCCCTATCTAGCAAGTGATCGCCGGTCTATTCAAGGTCGTCGGCGACCGGTTGCCGTTGTCCAGGTTCAAGATGCAGGCCGCGTTTGGCGCGCCGCCGTGCAATCGCCGGTGCCTTTGGCGCGCCCGCAAGGCGTCGTCGAGAGACTCCTCCCGCAAGAGGTGTTAGATTGCCCCAACCGCGTTCGCGGCGTAAATCAGCGAGATATCGTGAAAGGAACCGTCTTGGAACCCGAACTGCTACGGCCTTTGCCAAAACCCATGACGCCCGAGGCCAAACCTTATTGGGACGGTCTGCGGCAGGGAAAATTGATGCTGCCGCAATGCCGCGATTGCGGCAAGGCGTTCTTCTATCCGCGCATTGCCTGCCCCCATTGCCATTCCCGCGACGTCGGCTGGATGCAGGCCAGCGGCAAGGGCAAGCTGTATTCCTTCCAGATCGCCTACCGGGCCCTGAACCCGGCCTTCAAGATTGCCCCGCCCTACATTCTGGCCATGGTGGAGTTGGAGGAAGGCCCGCGCCTGATGTCGAACCTGATCAATATCGAAGCCGATCCGGAGGTCATTAAGTGCGACATGGAAGTGGAAGTGGTCTTCGAAAAGCAGACCGACGAAGTCACCATCCCACTGTTTCAACCCGCCGCCTAAGGCCCCAACCGAATCGATTCAATCGATCAATTGGAAGCGTAATATGAAAGAATTATCCAACTCCGTCGCCATTGTCGGTGTCGATGAATCCGATGAAATCGGCAAGCTGCCCGACGTCAGCCTGACCAGTCTGCATCTGCAAGCGGTCCACAACGCGATCGCCGATGCCGGTCTGAAGGTTTCCGACATTGATGGCGTCTTCACCGCCGGGCAACATTCGCCGGCCCTCCTGGGCGAGGCTCTTGGTATTACCCCCCGTTATGTGGACGGCACCTCCGTCGGCGGTTGTTCATTCATCATCATGGTCGGTCATGCGGTGGCGGCGCTGCATCACGGCCTGTGCGACGTGGCGGTGATTTCCCACGGCGAGAGTGGGCGGTCTGGCACGGGCGTGACCCGCGCCCGCGATACCTCGCTGAGCGGCCAGTTTGAAATGCCCTATGGTTTTGGCGGCGCGCCGACATATTTCGGCATGATCACCACCCGCCATATGCACGAATTTGGCACCACCCTGGAAGATTGGGCGCAGGTTTCCGTCTCCACGCGGGCCTGGGCGGGATTGAATCCCAAGGCCATGTTCCGCGATCCGATTACCGTGGAAGATGTGCTGAACTCCCCCAAACTGTTCTATCCGTTCAACCTGCTGAACATCTGTCTGGTTACCGATGCGGGCGGCGCCGTGGTGCTGACCCGCGCCGACCGGGCCAGGGATTGCGCCAAGAAACCCATTTATGTGCGCGGCGCGGGGGAAGGAACGGAGCATACCCTGGTCACCAACATGGCGGAATTGCCCATGAGCCGGGCGACCCGGAACTCCGGCAACAAGGGGTTCGAGATGGCCGGCGTCACGCACGGCGATTTCGATCATATCATGTTGTACGACGCCTTTTCCTCCGGCCCGCCAATGATGCTGGAATCCCTTGGTTTTGCCGAGCCGGGCGAGGGCGTGAGGTTTTTCGACGACGGCAGATCGACGCCTGGCGGATCATTGCCCATCAACACCAATGGCGGCGGGCTGTCCTACACCCATTCCGGCATGTACGGTATCTTCCCGATCATCGAGGCGGTGCGCCAGCAACGCGGCGAATGCGGTGACCGGCAGGTGCCCGGCGCCAAGCTGTCCCTGGTCAACGGCATGGGCGGCATGTTGTCGGCGGCCGGCACCATCGTCCTCTCGCACCAGACTTAGGAATGGCTTAGGGAAGGAGCGGGGAAGGGAGCGGAACAATGGAATTCGGCGTCAGTTGCGCCAAGATCGACGAAATCGGCTACGTCGTTCACGCGGAAAATCTCGGCTATGATTTCTGCTGGGTGACCGACAGCCAGATGATCCGCTCCAACCCCTGGGCCGTCCTGGCGCTCATTGCGCAACAGACACGGACGATCAGGATCGGTACCGGCGTGGCGGTGCCGGGCCTGCGCCTGGCCCCGGTGGCGGCCAACGGTATCGCCACCACGGCCCGTCTGGCGCCGGGCCGTACCTTCATGGGTATCGGTACCGGCAATACCGCCATGCGGACCATGGGGCAGCGGCCAACGACCATCAAGGCCTTCGCCGAATATATCCGTGTCGTGCGCGCCCTGCTGGATGGCGAGGAGGTTGACTACACCCTGAACGGCGTTACCCAGCCCATCCGCTTTCAAAATACCGAACTGCGTTATTTGGAACTGGATCATCATATTCCCATCCATGTCGCGGGTTTCGGGCCCAAGGCCCAGGCGTTGGCGGGCGAGTTGGGCGATGGCCTGATCACCGGCATCCCGCGCGGCGGCACCATTCCCTGGGCCCTTGAAAACGTAAAATCCGGCGCCGACCGGGCCGGCCGGAATTTGGCTGGCTTCCACACCACGGCCTTGGTCAATTTGCTGATGCTGGAGCCGGGAGAAACTCTGGAATCCGAGCGGGTCATCGCCGAATGCGGCGCCTCCATCATGGCGAACGTACATTTCCTGGTCGATTGGGTGAAGGAAACCGGCGGCGATCCTCCCGATTTCGTCAAGCCAATCTGGAATGATTACATGGCCTTTCACAATGCCCGTGATGCCGAAACCCGGCATCAAAAGCTGCACGAGAGCCATTACAGCTATCTTGATCCGGAGGAAGCGCGCTTCATCACGCCGGAGGTGATCCGCAATTTCTGCATCGCCGGCCAGCCGGAAGAGATCGTCGAGCGACTCCGGGAACTGGAGCGTCAGGGCTTGAATGCGATCAATTTCATCGCGCCCTTGAAGAAGCAATACCGCACGGCGGAGGATTTCGCCGAAAAAGTCATATCCCGCATGTAAAGGAGCCAGGCCATGGCATTGACATTGGAAGAGGCCAACCGCATCGCCCAAGGCGCGATCGCCAAGGCCGAGGCGCTCAACATCAAGATCAATGTCGCGGTTTGTGACGTGGGCGGCCGCTTGCTGGTCTTTCAGCGCATGGACGGGGCCATGTGGGCCGGCGTCTATGGCAGCCAGGGCAAGGCCATCGCCTCCGCCTCGTTCGGGCGGCCCAGCGGCGATCTGGCGGAGCGCGCCGAACACCCCACGTTTCGCGGCATTGTCGCCCACTCGGGTGGGGCCATGATCATGGGACAGGGCGCGGTGCCGGTGCTCCGGGACGGCGAGGTTTTGGGCGCCTGCGGCGTCGGCGGCGGCACCGGTCAGGAAGACGAGGACTGCGCTGGCGCCGGGGTCGACGGGCTGTAGACAATTCCATTCCCTTGCGGAGATGTTTTGGCTACCATTTAACCCTCGCATAATCGGGCCGTGGATTTCCTTGCGGCATCGATCTCCCGCCTAAGACCGTTCAACAGGACAAAACATGCCCTCTACACTGGATGGGATCACCATTCTCGACCTCGGCACCGGTGCCAGTGCCGCCCTGGCCACGATGTTGTTGAGCGAGCAGGGCGCCCGCGTCATCCGTGTCGTTGAACCCGGCGCGCCCATTTTCCGCGCTGGCGGCTTCATCATCTGGGACCGCGGCAAGGAGCGCACGGCGCTCGATTTCGACCGGGAGGGGGATAGGTTCCGGGACTTGGTGGCGGGCGCCGACGTGCTGGTGGAGGATTTCGCGCCAAGTTCGGAGCGGCAGCAATTGGTCGCCGCCGGCCGGTTGGCGGAGATCAATCCCCGTCTGGTGAGTTGTTCCCTGACCGCCTATGGCAAACGCGGCGCCTTGAAGGACGAACCGCCGATCGAGGATCTGGTGCTGGCCCGCATGGGTGTCCTGGGCGGCCTGCCGGGGTTCCGGCCGCCGCCCGTCCACCTGGTGCATCCCCTGCCCACGGTTGGGGCGGCCATCCTGGCCTGCCTGGGCATTGCCGCCGCCCTGCTGGCGCGGGAGAAGACCGGCCGCGGGCGCGGCGTGGAAACCAGCCTGATGGCGGGCGCCTTGCTGTATCACCCCAAGGTTATTGGTGAAAATCTCGACGCCCATGTCTTCCAGACGCATCCATCGGGCAGCGCGCCGTTTTACAGCCTGTACCGCTGCGGTGACGGCAATTGGGTGCAACTGGGCTGTGTCCACGTGCGCTTCATCGCCATTGCCGCCGACCTGATGGGGATCGGCGATCTGGTGGCCGAACCCCGCTTCAACGGCGGCGGCGGCGGCATGACGGAGGCGGACGAGGCGGAATTGCGCGCTGTCCTCACCCGGGTCATCGCCACCAAGCCCCTGGCCGAATGGGCCGGCGCATTCGAGGCGGCGGACGTGCCCTTCGCGCCCGCCCGGTTGACCGAAGACGGCATGACCGATCCACAAGTGATCCACAATAACATGGTGGTCACCCTGGATGATCCCGAACGAGGCCCCGTGGTGCAGATGGGCGTCGCCTTGGGTCTGAGCGAGACGCCGGGCGCGGTCCGGGGCCCCAGGGCCAGCGGCAACGCGGAGATTTCGCTGGCGCCGATAACCACTGCGACACCACCCGCCGACGGCCTGGATGAACCGCCCCTGGCCGGTATCCGGATCCTGGAAATCACCAACTTGATCGCCGGCCCCACGGGGGGCCGCCTGCTGGCCGACCTGGGCGCCGATGTTATCAAGCTGGAGCCCCATACGGGCGATATGTCCCGGCCCATCGGGCGGACCTATTTCTATAATCTGAACTTCAACAAACGTTCGGTCTCGGTCGATACCAGCACGGATGCCGGCAAACAGGTCGTCCAGCGCATCGCCGCCGCCTCGGACGCCTTGCTGGCCAATCTGCGCCCAGGGGCCACGGCCCGCATGGGTATCGGTCCGGAAAATCATCCCCGGCTGATCGAAACCCATTTGACGGGTTATGGCGCCACCGGCCCCTATGCGAAACGCCCCGGCATCGACCCCCTGGCGCAGGCCATGATGGGGATGTCCCGCGCCCAGGGCGGTCCCGACAACGCGCCGGTGTTTCCCGCCCAACTGGCGCCCACGGATTATACCACGGGTGCCCTGGGCGCCTTCGGAACGGTTCTTGCGATCTTTCACAGGACCCGCCATGGCACGGTGCAGCGGGTCGATAGCAACCTTCTGAACGGCGCGGTGTTGTTAAGCTCCGCCTGGTTCTCGGAATACGAAAGCCGGCCAAACCGGCCCCTTGCCGACAAGGAGCAATACGGCCTGAACCCGTTCCATCGGCTGTTCCGTCTGAATGACGGCTGGGTCTATGTCGTGGCCCAAACGGAGGAACAACGCCAGGCGCTTTGCCGGGTGGCGGGGGTGGAGATGGACGAGGGGCCCAGCGAAGGCCATCCCAACGAAACCCCGTTCGCGGGGGCGCTTGCGGCCGCCTTTGCCGCCCGCGCGTTGGGGGAAACCCTGGTGGCCCTGAAGCAGGCCGGCATACCCGCCGCCGAAGCGCAAAACGGCGATAGCGAACTTTTCCTCGACGATCCACATACCCACGCCAATGACATGGTGGCCACGGTGCGACATCCGACTGCCGGCGAGTTGCGGGTGGCGCACCGCTATATTCAATTCGGCAACACCCGCGCCGGCGAGCGCAGGCCGACGCCGTTGTTGGGCGAGCAAACGGACGAGGCCCTCCGCGAAGTCGGCTATGGCGAGGACGAGATCCGCGCCCTGCATGCGGACGGCGTGGTCAAGACGGAAACCGTTTGAGACCTCGCCCTCGCCAAGGACCATTGGCTTTACGGGCGGGGCGGGCGTACCGCCAGGATGAGGGGCATCGCCGCCAGCGCCGTGAGGGAAAAAAACATGAAGGCGTTGATATAGCCGATCATCGAGGCCTGGCGGCCGATCTCGTGCATGATCGGCAGGGTCTGCTGGACGCCCGGCGCCAACGTTTCCCAATTCCAAAGCGCGGGACGGCCGGGTTGCACGCGCTCCGCGATCTCGGCGAATGATATCTTCGAGGTGCGCAGCGCCAAGGCGACGGACAGCGAGATATGCACCGAGCTGCCGAACAGGCGCAGCAGATGAAAGATCGAGGTCACCACCGGGAACTGGGCTTGCGGCACCGCGCCCAGGGTGATTACGGTCAAGGGGACCCAAACGAGGCCAATCCCCAGGCCGGAAATGAATCCGGTCCAGGCGAGCTGGGAATAGGTCACGTTGATATCGAAGATCGCCATGGCCCAGCCGACCCAAACCTGCGCGGCGAAGCCTAGAAACAGCCAGATGCGCGGATCGAAACGCGAACCCCACAGCAAAACCACAAAACCGAGGGTCGAGCCCATGCCGCGGATCGCCAGCAGGCCGCCGATCGTCTCCTCCGGGTAACCACGCAGGTTCTGCAGCATGTTGGGCAGTAGCACGATGGGCGAATAGCTCAACATGCCGAACGCGGCGACCAGCAGCAGCCCGATGACAAGATCCCGGTTGGCCAGGATGCGCAGATCGATATAGGGCCGGCGCCAGGTCAGGCTGTGCACGATGAAGAGGTAAAAGCAGATCACGCCGGCGAGACATTCGAGGATAATTTCCACCGAGTTGAACCAATCGTTGCGCTCGCCACGGTCAACCATCAACTGGAAACAGGCGATGGCGATGGAGAAGAAGACGAAACCGCGCAGATCCAGGCGGTTGCCGGGCCGCGGCTTGTCGTGGGGGATCACCGCCACGACCGCCAGACTGGCCATGGCCGCGAACGGCAGGCAGAAATAGAATACCGCGCGCCAGCCGTACTCCTCCGTCAGGATGCCGCCCAGCCAGGGCGCGACGACGGGTCCGATGGTCACGCCGATACCGAAGATCGAGGTCACCACGCCGTGCTGGCTGCGCGGATAGGAGGCCATGACCAGGGCCATCGTCAAGGGCATCACCGGCGCGCCCAACAGCCCCTGAACGCCGCGCAGCAGCACCAGCATTTCCAGGTTCGGGGCCATGGCGCAGGCCAGGGTGGCAAAGGAAAAACCGATCGTCCCCCAGACGATCATCCGGCGGGAGCCGAAGCGGCTGGCCAGCCAGCCGGTCGCCGGCAGGCCGACCGCGTTGGCGACCAGATAGGAGGTTACCACCCAGGCGACCTGGTCCCGCGTGGCCGACAGCGAGCCCTGGATCTGCGGCAGCGAGACATTGGCGATGGTGACGGTCATGGCGAGCAGGAAAATCACCAGCACGCTGGCCGCCAAAACGGCCGTCCGTCCGCTGCTATCGAAGGCTGTCTGTTCGGCTACCGCCATCCGCTCATTCCCGGTCTTCCTCTCGAGCATTTCCAAGTAGGAAATGCTCCGATTCTTAAGATTAGAGCAATTTTTCCAATCACTAAGAATCGCTTCGCGATTCACATTAGATAGGAATTGCTCTAATCGCCGGCAAGCGCCTCGATCTTGGCGGGCGTCAGGGTGAAGCCCTCGTAACCCTTGGCGGCAATGGCGTCACAGGTCCGTTTGTAGCGGTCAAAACCGCCCACATAGGGCATGAAAATACGCGGCTTGCCGGGAATGTTGGCGCCCATGTACCAGGAGTGCGCCAAGGGATAGAGGGTTCCGTCCGCGATCTCGTTGTTATGGGCG
>JAYGEB010000271.1:0-8375 GCA_046582595.1 Alphaproteobacteria bacterium
GGCTGTCCTTGTCAGTTCGAGGCCCTGCCGACCCACGGCGATTGCCGCGGCATGGAGGCCGTCCGTATCGACAAGGGCCATTATGGCGAAACCGACCTGGCCGGCCTGAACTTTGTTGTCATGTATGCCTGGCCGGGGCCCATATTCGAGGGCGACGGCGCCATTCAGGCCATCATCGACGAACGCGCCAACGGCGGTCAACGGGCCGCCCTGGCCTCTGCCTTGTATGGCGGCGACACGGACGAGGCGGCGACCCATTGGTGGGTCTTCGCCGCCATGTCCGCCACCGAACACGAGCCGCTGTTTAAAGCCATTGAATTCGAGATCGATATAGCGGCGCGCACGGCCAAAATCTCGATCCCCGGCATCATGGAGGCCTCCGGCGCGCCGATCATCCCGCCTCATGGCGGCGGCCCCCACTGCGCCGCCATCGCCATTCCCAATGGCATTGAATTTGAGTATGCGGAAATGGGCAGCGGCACCGCGAAAACCTCGGGCACGGTCATAGATTTGGATATCGCCGGCAAGTATGGCCAGTTCAATATGCTGCGCCATTCGGGCCGCGGCGTGGTGCGCTAGCCAAAACGCTTCGGAATGCCCCCTTCAAACCGGAGCCGGTCGCCGCTATATATGTCCGGTGCGCGGCCTGGGCCGCGCCGGTGTCTGAAATTGGGTAACCAGCGGTGAAGTCGGGGCAATGACGTATCTAATGGTTGCCGGTGGTCTGGTGCTGCTTCTGATCGGCGGTGATGTTCTGGTCCGGGGCGCGGTCACCCTGGCGCAGCGCCTGGAGGTGCCGCCCTTGGTCATCGGCTTGACCGTGGTCGCCTTCGGCACATCATCGCCGGAATTGGTGGTCAGCCTGGACGCGGTGTTGAGCGGGGCGCCGGAAATCGCCATTGGCAACGTGGTCGGCTCCAACATCGCCAACATACTGCTGGTTCTGGGTTTGCCGGCGATGATTTTCCCCATCGTCTGTGATGTCAACGCCATTCGCCGGGATGGCGCCGTCATGTTCGCCGTCACGGTTGGTTTCATCGCGCTTTGTTGGAGCGGGCAACTGCTGAACTGGCAGGGCGCCATCATGACCTCTCTGTTGTGCGGCTATCTGACATGGTCCTATTTTTCCGGACGGGAAGAGAACGAAGCCACGGCGGAGGCCATCGTCGATGAGATAGAGGGCATTTCCGCGCGGCCGCATTCGATCTGGCTCTCCCTGTTATTCATCTTCGGCGGCATTGCCGCCCTGGTCTTCGGCGCCGACCTGTTGATCGATGGGGGCGTGTCGATCGCCGTGGCCGCCGGGGTATCGGAGGCGACCATCGGTTTGTCCCTGATCGCCCTGGGAACCTCGTTGCCGGAACTGGCAACCTCGCTGGTTGCCGCCATCCGCCGCCATGGCGACGTGGCGATCGGCAATGTGATCGGCTCCAACCTATTTAATATTCTCGGCATCATGGGGATCACCTCCATGGTGCGGACGGTTCCCATTCCCGAACAGATCATCAGTTATGATTTGTGGATCATGCTTTCGGCGGCGATCCTGATCACCCCGTTCGTATTGCGCGGCCGGCCCATCAGCCGGCGCTACGGCGCCTTTTTGACCCTGGCCTACTTTATTTATGTGCTTTCACTGTTTTACGGCATGCCCGGGACGCCAAAAACAGAGACGGCGCAAACCGCCCAGCCATTATCTCTGAAACAGAGCGCGCGAATACTTCCCGAACCAAGACAATTATTTGGCTGAATTGGTTAATCGACAGCGCCCAACGTCTATTGATATTGTATCGTTGGCGCGGAATTGCATTCGGTGACTTGCCGGTAACTGATTGAAACTGCGCCGGGCACCGCCTTTTGTGCACAGGCGCTGAGTTTGTTGAGGTTTTGGTAACGTTTGAGTTACTTCTATATAATAGACCCGCGCCGCTGACACGGATTTTATATTTTGTGGTTAAAATCAATGGGTTACAAAATTGCCTAAATTTTATGCAAAGTGGAGGATTAGGCAGGATTCCGCCAATCCGCCGCCGCCCGGCTTGGCTTTCCCACATAGTTATCCACATGAAGCGTGGATATCGGCGCAAGCCTTGATATTTCCCCGCGGCGGAGCCTTGACGAACGTGAAAAGGCGCGGGAGATAGGGTTATGGCAAAAGCCGACAAACCAACCGCGCAGCCATTGGATTTGCCCGCCGATGGACCGATCGAGGGCCGGCCGGAGGCGGGCATCGACCACGGCAGGCAGGCGATCGGGAAAGCGTTGGAGACCATGCCGGGGGCCCCTGGGGTCTATCGCATGCTGGCCCATGACGGCGAGGTTTTATACGTGGGCAAGGCCAAGAACCTGAGGAACCGGGTGCGCAACTACGCCCGGCCCGCCGGCTTGAACACCCGGACCTTGCGCATGATCGCGGAAACCCGCGCCATGGAAGTGGTCACCACCCATACGGAGGTGGAGGCGCTGTTGCTGGAAAGCAATCTGATCAAGCGCCTGCGCCCGCGCTACAATATCCTGCTCCGCGACGACAAATCCTTCCCGTTCATCCTCATCACCGCCGATCATGAATGGCCGCAGTTGGCCAAACACCGCGGCGCCCGCAACCGCAAGGGCGAGTATTTCGGCCCCTTCGCCTCCGCCTCTTCCGTCAACCGCACCCTCAATACCCTGCAAAAGGCCTTTCCCCTGCGCTCGTGTTCCGACAGTATTTTCGCCGCCCGCACCCGGCCCTGCCTGCAATACCAGATCCGCCGTTGCTCCGGGCCTTGCGTCGGGCGGATCGATGGGGAAGCCTACGGCGTTCTGGTGGCCGAGGCGCGGGATTTTCTGTCCGGCCGCAGCCGAGAAGTTCAAACCGGCCTGTCCGAACGCATGGAGGCGGCGAGCGCCAATCTGGAATTCGAGACCGCCGCCATTTACCGTGACCGGCTGCGCGCCCTGGCCCATGTACAGGCCCACCAGGGCATCAATGTGGCCAGCGTGGCCGAGGCCGACGTCATCGCCATCCATATGGAGGCGGGCGTGAGCTGCATTCAGGTGTTTTTCTTCCGGGCCGGTCAGAACTGGGGCAACCGGGCCTACTTCCCCAGTCATGGCAAGGAACGCGGCCCGGCGGAAGTTTTGGGCGCCTTCATGGGTCAGTTTTATGACGACAAGCCGCCGCCACGGGAAATTCTGCTCAATCAATGGCCGGAAAACCACGAATTGATCGCCGAGGCCCTGAGCGTCAAGGCCGAACGCAAGGTCCGCCTGCGCCACCCAGAACGGGGCCAGCGGCGGCAACTGGTGAACCATGCCCAGACCAATGCGCGCGAAGCCCTGGCCCGGCGTCTGGCCGAAAGCGCCAGCCAGCGGCGCTTGCTGGAAGCCGTGGCCGAACTGTTCGCCCTGGATGGCCCGCCGCGCCGCATCGAAGTCTATGACAACAGCCATATCATGGGCACCGACGCCGTCGGCGCCATGATCGTGGCCGGGCCCGAGGGCATGCAAAAAAATGCTTACAGAAAGTTCAATATCAAGGACGGAAACCTCACCCCCGGCGATGATTACGGGATGATGCGTGAAGTGCTGCACCGCCGCTTCGCCCGTCTGCTGAAAGTTCAGGCGGCGGCAGAAAGCCCAAACGGCCATGAAACCGATGAAAACCTTGAAGCGGACGCCCGCGTGGCCGGCGAATGGCCCGATCTCGTGTTGATCGACGGCGGCTTGGGCCAGTTGACGGCGGCGCGCGATGTCTTCGCCGATCTGGGCATAACCGGCGTTGCCCTCGCCGCCATTGCCAAGGGGCCGGACCGCAACGCCGGGCTGGAGCGCATATTTCTGCCCGACAAGCCGGAAATCTTATTGCCCCCTCGCAGCCCCGTGCTGTATTTCCTGCAACGCCTGCGCGACGAGGCGCACCGTTTCGCCATCGGCACCCACCGGGCGCGGCGGGGCAAACGCATGGACCGCTCGGCCCTGGATTCCATTCCCGGTATCGGGCCGCGCCGCAAGCGGGCCCTGTTGAACCATTTCGGCTCCACCCGGGCGGTGGAAACCGCCGGCGTGGCGGACCTGGAAAGCGTCGGCGGCATTTCCAAGGCGGTGGCGCAAAAAGTCTATGACTTCTTTCACCCCGAGGGATGAGCGGGAGCTTTCGCCGTGACGGGAAACCCTTATACTCAGCCGGCCCCCATGATGCTTGTTTGAACCGCACCGAAGGCCGTTGTTTGAAGACATGCTGACGAACATACCCAACCTTTTGACCCTGTCGCGCATCCTGGCCATTCCGGCCTTGATCGGGGCCTTTTATCTGTCCGCGCCCTTGTCCAACTGGCTGGCCTTCGCGATTTTTACCGCCGCCGGGATCACCGATATTCTGGACGGCTATCTGGCCCGCTCCCTTGGCGAGGAAAGCGGCCTGGGGCGGTTTCTCGACCCCGTCGCCGACAAGCTTTTGGTCGCCGCCGCGCTGTTGATGCTGGTTTATGTGGGCCGCATCGGTGATTGGACCATATTGCCGACCGTGGTCATTCTGTGCCGGGAGATCCTGGTTTCCGGCCTGCGGGAATTTCTCGCCGAGTTGCGGGTCAGCGTGCCGGTCAGCCGGCTGGCGAAGTGGAAGACGGCGGTGCAAATGGTCGCCATCGGCTTTTTGATCATCGGCGAGGCCGCCTGGGAGCCGATCCCGGCGCTGGAAATCGGCTGGGCGGGGATGTGGTTCGCCGCCCTGGTCACCATGTACACCGGCTATGATTATCTGCGCGCCGGGCTGCAACATGTGACGGCCGCCGCCGCCGGCGGCGAGGGGACCGACGCGCCATGAAGGTCCTTGGCGTCACCGGATGGAGCGGGGCCGGCAAAACCACTTTGCTGATCAAGCTGATACCGGCCTTGACCGGGCGCGGGCTGCGGGTCTCCACCATCAAGCATGCGCATCACACCTTCGATGTGGACCAGCCGGGCAAGGATTCCCACCGCCACCGGGAAGCCGGCGCGACGGAGGTCCTAATCGGCTCCGTTGCCCGATGGGCCTTGATGCATGAAAACCGGGGCGGTGATGAACCGGGGCTGGAGGCGCTGTTGGCCCATATGACGCCCGTCGATCTGGTCCTGGTCGAGGGCTTCAAGCGTGAAGGACACGATAAAATCGAAGTCCACCGCCGCCGCCTCGAAAAACCCTTGCTGTGCCGCGAGGATCGGAGCTTTATCGCCTTGGCCGCCGACTATCGGCCGGAAAATCTTGGTCTGCCGGTATTGGACCTGAATGATGTCGAGGCGGTGGCGGATTTCGTCATGGACTATTGCCGTTCCAAGGGGTCTCGAGAGCTGGCGTCATGAACAAACTGGCCGACGATTGTTTCAATCAGATCGGGGACCTGATGTCCACGGCCGAGGCCCTGGCGATCCTGCGGCAACGCATCGTCACGGTCACCCAGGACCGCCTGGAACGGCTGCCCCTGGCAAAAGCCGCCGGCCGCATTCTGGCCGACGACGTGGTCTCGGCCATGGATGTGCCCGCGCATGACAATTCGGCCGTCGATGGCTATGCCCTGCGGCACGGGGATTTATCCGAGGACGGCACGGTCGAACTGGCCGTCCAGGGCCGCTCCGCCGCCGGCCATCCCCATGCCGGGCCCTTGGGGCCACGCGGCGCGGTGCGGATTTTTACCGGCGGCGTGATGCCAGATGGCGCTGACACGGTCGTCATGCAGGAGGACGTGACGGCGCGGGACGGCCGGGTCGCCATTCCACCGGGCCTGAAACAGGGCGCCAACCGGCGGTGCCGGGGCGAGGATAGCCGCCAGGGCGATATCGCCCTGCGGCGCGGCCAGCGTTTGCGGCCCCAGGACCTTGGGCTGGCCGCATCGATCGGCCACGGCGAGTTGACTGTCTTCCGGCCCCTGCGCGTCGGGGTGTTTTCCACCGGCGATGAATTGGCGGAACCGGGCGCCGAACTGCCCAAGGGCGCGATCTATGACGCCAACCGCTATATTCTGACGGCCTTGATCGCCGGCCTTGGCGCCCAGGTCTCCGATCTGGGCATTCTGCCCGACCAAGCCGACGCCGTGCGCGAGGGACTGGACGGGGCGTCGAAGAGCCACGATTTACTGCTGACCTCGGGCGGCGTTTCCGTGGGCGATGAAGATCATGTTCGCGATGCCGTCGAAAGCCTGGGCCATTTGCATTTTTGGCGTCTGGCGATCAAACCCGGACGGCCCCTGGCGTTGGGCCAGGTGGGCGATGCCGCCTTTGTCGGTCTGCCCGGAAATCCAGTGGCGGCGATGGTGTGTTTCATGCGTTTCGTCCGGCCACTTATTTTGGGCCTAGCGGGCGCCACCGACCTGGACCCGGCACTCTACCGCGTCAGGGCGGATTTCGATTATCAAAAAAAGGCCGGCCGGCGGGAATGGCTGCGCGCCCGGCTGGAGCGGAAACCGAACGGGGAGCCGTGCGCCGTGCTGTTCCAGCCACATGGTTCGGGCATTATCAATTCCCTGGTGCGGACCCATGGCCTGGTCGAAATTGGCGAGGAGGTAACCCGCATCAGGGCCGGCGAGGCGGTGGATTTTCTGCCCTATGACGAGGTGGCGTCATGAAGGTGCTGTATTTCGCCTGGCTGCGTGACCGGGTCGGGCTGTCGGAGGAGTGCGTCGAGCCGCCTGTCGACGTCGCCACGGTGGGTGAATTGATCGCCTGGCTGGCCCAACGTTCGCCGGGGCACGGCGAGGCCTTTGCCGATCCTGCAATTGTGCGCTGCGCCATCAACCAGGATTACGCCAAGGCCGACGCGCGTTTTAGCGCCGGCGACGAAGTGGCGTTTTTCCCGCCCGTGACGGGCGGTTGAGGGCATGATCAAAGTGCAGCGGGAGGATTTCGACGTGGGCGCCGAGCTGGCGGCCATGAGCCGGGACCGTGAAAACGTCGGCGCCGTGGCCTCTTTCATGGGCCTGGTGCGGGACGTGGCGGGGCCCGGCGAACTCTCCGCCATGACCTTGGAACATTATCCAGGCATGACCGAGCGGCAGTTGCAACGGCTGGAGGCGGAGGCCTTGGCGCGCTGGCCCCTGGACCGGGTGCTGATCATTCATCGCCACGGGCGCCTCCTCCCCGGCGACCGCATTGTGCTGTGCGCCGCGACCGCTTCCCATCGGGAGGCCGCGTTCGAAGCCTGCGCCTTTTTGATGGATTGGCTGAAGACCAAGGCGCCGTTCTGGAAACGTGAAGAGATCGACGGAAAATCCAGTTGGGTCGCGGCCCGCCAGGACGATGAGGACGCCGCCGCGCGCTGGCAAACGGACGAGCAGAGCGGATAAAAACATAACGCAAGAGGAAACGAAAAATTGGCCTATCAACCATTTGATCTGAGCGGCAAGGTCGCCCTGGTGACGGGGGGCAACAGCGGTATCGGCCTCGGCTTTGCCGAGGCTCTGGCCCAGGCCGGTGCCGATGTCTGCATCTGGGGCACCAATGGGGACAAGAACGCCGCCGCCTTTGAACAATTGCAAGGCCATGGCGGCAAGGTCGGCGCGCAAATCTGCGATGTTAGCGACCAGAGCGCGGTGCGCGCCGCCTTTGCCGAGACCCTGAAGAATTTTGGCCGGGTCGATAGCTGCTTCGCCAACGCCGGCGTTTCGGGCCGCGGCGAACAGTCGAACTTCATCGACATGCCGGTGGAGGAATGGCGCCGGGTCATGGACGTGAACCTGGATGGCGCCTTTTTCACCCTGCAAGCGGCGGCCAAGCATATGACGGAACGGGAAGGCGGCGGCCGCCTGGTGGGCACGACCTCGCTCTCCGCCTTTGAAGGCGCGCCGCGCGGCATCCATTACGCCGCCACCAAGGGGGCCTTGATTTCCATGATAATCTCGCTCGGCGTCGGCTTGGCCCGCCATGGCATCACCGCCAATACCATCATGCCGGGCTGGATCGAAACGCCCATGACGGAGAATGCCTTCAACTGGGAGAAGTTCGCGGCGGCGGTGAAGCCGCGCATCCCGGCCCGGCGCTGGGGCGTGAAAGAGGATTTCGGCGGCCTGGCGGTTTACCTGGCCTCGGACGCATCCGCCTATCATTCAGGCGATAATTTCATCATTGACGGCGCCTACAGCAAATTTTAGCCCGGCGGCTGCATGAATAGGGGGACACGTAACGAGTACATTTCCCCCTTTTCACCCCAACGACGGGCACAGGCGGAGTATTGTGGGGACATGTACTTGTTATACCAATCGACTAAACTTATGACTCTCTCGCCTGGTGCACAGTACCCGACTTAATAGGATAAAGCCCTGAAGTGATTCATACTTTGAGACTCACCGATCAAAGAAAGTCTCACAAGATGCAGGAATTACTTACCAAGGCCTTATCCATGGCGCTAGAAAATCACATCGCGCTTTGGC
>JAYGEB010000337.1:0-4635 GCA_046582595.1 Alphaproteobacteria bacterium
GGCGCCATGGCTCGGCTGATCGATCAGGGTAAGGTGCGCCATCTCGGGCTATCGGAAGCCGCCGTGGAGACCATCCGCCGGGCGCACGCCATCCATCCCATCACCGCCCTGCAATGCGAATACTCCCTGTGGTCGCGGGATATCGAAAGTGAAATTCTGCCCGTGACCATCGAACTCGGCATCGCTTTCGTCGCCTATTCACCCCTCGGACGCGGCATGTTCGGCGGTGATGTTACCGGGCCCGACAGCCTGGCCGAAGGCGACCGCCGCCGCGACCATCCACGCTTTCAAGGCGACAACCTGGCGCGCAACGTGGAACTGGTCGAGCCCGTGCGCAAGCTGGCGGCGGCCAAGGGCGCCACCGTGGCCCAGATTGCCCTGGCCTGGCTGCTGGCCCGCGCCGAGAACATCTTCGCCATTCCCGGCACCCGGCGCATCGACCATCTGGAAGCCAACGCCGCCGTCCCCGAAATCATTCTTACGGCGGACGAGATTGCCCGGCTGGACGCGGAGATCCCGGTGGATGCGGTCCAAGGCACCCGCTATCCGGCCGGCGCGATGGCGGCCTTGAATAGATAAGGGCGGCTTTTACCAACTGGCGCCGATAGGCGCCCATGGAGACACCTTTGATCGACAAATTGCCGGTTGATACCCGGCGCGCGCCTTACACGGCCCTACAAATACGGAACATACCATGCAAAGCCCGATTGATAGCGAACACGGACCGGAGGCTTCGGTTATTTACGAAGACCTCATCGCAACACACCGTATCCATGGCAGTCTTTATACCGACCCGGCGGTATTCGCTGACGAAATGAAGCGGATATTCCTTGATGGCTGGGTCTTTGTCGGCCACGAATCCGAAATTCCGGAGATCGGCGACTGGGTCACGCGGCAACTTGGGCTGGAACCCGTCATCATGGTGCGTGACGAGCATGGACGGGTTCAGGTGCTGGCCAACCGCTGCGCCCATCGCGGCACCATGTTGTGCTGGCAGGCACGGGGCGGCGGACGGCGGGCCTTTCAATGCACCTATCATGGCTGGGTCTATTCCCTGGACGGCAAGTTAAGAAGCCTGCCCGGACGCAGCGGCTTCGATGGCGAGATCTCACGGATAAGCCTGGACCGGCCCAACCAGGTTGATCGCTACCAGGGTTTTGTCTTTGCCAACCAGAATGGCGGCGCGGGACCTCTGGAAGGGCACTTGGGAGCGGGCGGCATGGCGCTGATCGACCGGGCCGTGGAACTTTCACCCACGGGCGAGCTGGCGATCAATGGCGGCTGGATCGGCCAGCGGATCGATTCAAATTGGAAGATGTGGCCCGAAAGCGACAACGACGGCTATCACCTCGCCGTCGTCCATGCCTCGTTGCAAAAGGCGGTTCCCGGCACCCAGTACGAAGCCGCCCTGTTTTCACCCGAGCTCGACAACACCTCCCAAGCCCGCGATCACGGCATGGGTCATGTGGAGTTGGAATTGCGCACCGGCTATGACGCCGAGCTTGCCTGGCTGGGCACCACCCGAGAGAAAGTCGCGGGTTATTGTGATGCATTGGAAAATGCGCGCGGCGCCGAGGCGGCGAAACGTATCCTCTGGGACGGCCCGCCGCACGCGTTGATATTCCCCAATCTTTTCCTGGGCGAGATGAACCTGGCCATCATCCAGCCTCTGTCGCCCGGGGTAACCGCCCACCATCACACGCCGCTGCTTCTTGGAGGCGTCGATGCTGCCCTGAACCGGCGCATACTGCGCCAGTCCAAGGGCGGCATGGGACCGGCCTCGTTCCTTTTGGCGGATGACGCCGTCGTCGCCGAACGCATGCAACGGGGTTTCGAGGCCGGACACCAGGCCGGACATGGTTGGACCGACATGACCCGCGGACGCCACCGGGAACGCCAGGATATCCATGGCAAAGTCAGCCACGTCAGTGACGAGACCATCAACCGGGGTTTCTGGTCGCACTATCGTAGCGTCATGACCGAGCGCGCGTGAGCCCCGGCATGAGCGGCATCATCAATCCCGTTAGTGCCAAGGAATGGCGCGATATCAGGGCGTTCATCTATCTGGAAGCCCGCCTTGCCGACGAATCCGAGTACGGAGCCTGGGAGGCTTTGCTCACCGACGATGTGCATTATTGGGTGCCGTACGGCAAGGCGAATTACGAACCGGATTCCCGTATCAGTTTCATCAACGACAACCGGCATCGGCTTGCCACGCGAATCCGGCAACTGCAAACCGGCCACCGCCATGCCCAGACCCCCGCCTCTTCCATGCGGCGCATGATCACGAACCTTGAATTACTGGAACAATCCGAGAGCGGCTACGTGGTGGCGGGTAACTTCGTCCTATACGAACACGCAATTCAGGCCACGCATAATGTCCGTGTCTGGGCAGGCCGGGTCACCTATGGACTGCGCCGCACGGATGATGGATTGAGGATGTCGCGCAAGGTTGTCGAACTAGTCAATTCGACCGAGGCACTGCCGACCCTGGCTTTCCTTATTTAAGACAGCGCAACCGTCCGCGGCCCGAGACGTCAGTAAAACCTCTCGGTAAGTTTCCTCACGGGACGCACATTGGCGTGTCATGCCCTTGATTCTTCAAGGCTTTGGGGGCGTTGGTGGAAACACACGGTATGCGGCGCAGGCTGTCCGCCATCATGAGCGCGGATGTGGCCGGGGCTACAGCGCGCTGATGGCGGCGGATGAAGAGGGCACCCTGGCGCGGCTGAAGGCGCTACCGGGAGGAACTGATCGAGCCCGCCGTTGCCGCCCATGAGGGCCGTATCGTCAAGCTCATGGGCGACGGCCTTTTGGTGGAATTCCCCAGTGTTGTCGAAGCGGTGCGCGCCGGCGTCGATATTCAGCGCGCCGGCGCCGAGCGCAACCAGGTGGTGGCGGATGATCACAGAATCGTCTTTCGCATCGGCATCAACCAGGGCGACGTGATCATCGACGGCGACGATATCTATGGCGACGGCGTCAATGTCGCGGCCCGCCTGCAGGAGCGCGCCCTGCCCGGCGGCATCTGCATATCGGAGCGGGTTTACGGCGACATCCGCGGCCGGATCGATGTTGGCATCGACGATCTGGGCGATCAGGAACTGAAAAACATCCCCGAGCCGGTCCGAGTTTACCGCGTTTTGGTGGGGCCAGACGAAGGCACCGCCGGACTGCTGAAACAGAAGAAGAAATTTGGCCGGCGGGGCATTGTGTTGGCGGCGGCCGCTATTCTTATCGCCGTCGCGGCGGGGTTCTCCGGCTGGTATTGGACGCAGACGCCCGGCACGGCGCGGATCGGTTTGCTGGAACAGCCAAAACCTTCCATCGCCGTGCTGCCATTCGCCAACTTGAGCCAGGACCCCGAACAGGAATATTTCTCCGACGGCATCACCAACAACATCATCACCGACCTTTCCAAATTTAGCGAACTCCTGGTGATCGCCTCCAACTCCGTGCGCGGGTACAAGGGAAAGAATGTTTCGGTGGAAGAGGTGAGCCGGAAACTGGGCGTACGTTATGTGTTGCAGGGCAGCGTTCAGAAAGCCGGCAACCGGGTTCGCATCAACGCGCAACTGGTTGAAGGCAAGAGCGGCCGGCACCTTTGGGCCGAGCGCTTTGATGAGGACATTGAGGACATTTTCGATCTGCAGGATAAAATTACCCGTAACATCGTCGGCACCCTTGCCGTGCGCTTGAACGAGGCCGAGCGTCAACGTACCCTTTCGAAACCGACCCGTGACCTCAGGGCCTACGACCTTGTCATGCGCGGCAAACAACTTCGATCGCGCGAGCAACGGAAAACAAATTTTGCAGCACGGCAGTTGTTTCGCAAGGCCATCGAACGCGACAGTGAGTATGCCGATGCCTATGTGGGCCTGGGCCGTACGTACTTTGACGCCTTTCTTTATGGTTGGACCGGAACGCCGACAGAGGATCGTGATCGTGCCCGCGATTTGGCCCGAAAGGCGATCGCCATTGATAACAACAACGCCTCTGGACATTCACTTATCGGGGAAATTTATGTTAACCGCCGACAATATGACCTGGCCCTGGTTTCGCACGAACGGGCGATCGCGCTCAATCCCAACAACTCGGACTCTCATGCCAAGCAAGGCATAGCCCTGGTTTATATGGGCCGCCCCGATGGGGCCATAAATGCCTTGGAGACCTCGCTTCGCTTTGACCCGGTCATTAGCCCCATACGATCGGTACACCTTGGCTTGGCCTATTATCTCAAGCAACGATATGACGATGCGGTTGCCATCCTGGAAAGTGCTTTGGCTCAGAATGCCGATTATGAATTCGGCTATACTGTTCTTGCCGCTTCCTACGGCCAGATGGGACGCCGTGATGAAGCACTGCGCGCCGCCAACGGGGTACGACGGCTGAACCCCTTCTTTTCGACCGGGGATTTCCAAAAGTGAAGCCTTTTACGCGACCCGGCCGACGCCGTCCGGCTGGCCGAGGGACTGCGCAAGGCAGGCCTCGACTAACCGGCTATCGCGGCTTACGAATCGGTCGTCTCACTTACTATAATTGGTCGTCTGTTAAGAAGCGGCTCTGAGTGCTGAGAACGGTATCATGGCGGCCCAAATGGCGGCGATGATTTTGCCCAGATCGGAAGAGCACACG
>JAYGEB010000356.1:0-4080 GCA_046582595.1 Alphaproteobacteria bacterium
GCGCCTACGGCACGACCGGATGGCGTCGCGCACGCCTAACGATACACCGTATCGCCTGCACCTTCACTCCTACCCGAGGGAGCGCCGAGGCGATCTCCATGGGTTCCTATTAGTGCACCTTGGTATAAGCCGATGAGCAAACCAATAATTCTCTACGAGAACATGCGGACGGTGGTCTATGTGCCGTTTTACCTGGCCATCGTGCGCGGCGATTGGGCCGCCATGGGCATCGATGTCAGGGTGCAAACCTCGCCCAGCACGGCGGAAACCGCGCAAGGCCTGATCGACGGCCGGGCCGATGTGTCCTGGGGCGGGCCCATGCGGGTGATGCTGCATCATGACCGCGACCGGGACTGCCCCCTGGTCTGCTTCGCCCAAATCGTCGCCCGCGACCCCTCCATTCTGCTGGGACGGACGGCAAACGAGCGCTTCCACTTCACAGATCTTATCGGCAAGCGGGTCGGCGTCATGGCGGATGTGCCCACGCCGTGGATGACCCTGCAGGACGATCTGGGCCGCGCCGGCGTCGATCTATCCGCCATCGATTGGGTCATGGACCGCAGCATGCCCGAAAACGCCGCCGCCCTGCGGGCCGGCGAATTGGACGTGGCACACCTGTTCGAACCCCATGCGGACGCCCTGGTCCAGGACGGCGCGGGCCATGTCTGGCACCGCTGCGCCCTGCGCGGCGATAGCTGCTGGACCTCGTTCTACACCGCCCGCGCCTTTACCCAGGAACAGCCGGAGACCTGCCGGGCCCTGGTTGGCGGCATCGAACGGGCCCTGGCCGTTCTGCACGAGGACGACCCCCTGAATACCGCCAAGGCGGTCAGCGAATATTTTCCCGATCTGGAGGATGGAAACCTGGCCCGCATGATCGAAGGCTACCGCGCCTCGGGCCTATGGGCGCGCACCACCGAATTGCCGGTGACGGCGTTCACCAGGTTGAAGGCGGCGATGATATCCGGCGGGCTGATCAGCCATGACGCACCCTACGACCGTCTGGTCACGGATGTTGGGGCCTAGGCGCCGTGGATATTCCGCGCATCGATATCGCGCCATTCCTCAAGGGCGCCGCGAAAATGGATGTCGCCAGGGCAGTTGCCGATAGCTGTCGGGATATTGGTTTCCTGGTGATCACGGGCCACGGCCTGGACGAGAACGTCCTGCGCCGGGCCTTCGCCTTGACGCGGGGCTTCATGGACCTGCCGCAAGAAACCAAGGACCGCTGGCGTCCCCAGGGGCCGTCGAAACAGCGCGGCTATCACGCCTTCGCCACCCGCGGCCTGGCCTCGACCCTGGACCATGAAATCCCGCCCGACCTGCGCGAGACGGTGTTTCTCGGCCCCGTCGACGACCACCAGGAGTATTTTTCGAGTTTGCCGGAAGCGCGCGCGGCCTATTGGCCCAATACCATTCCCGACCAGCCCAGCGGTATCGAGGATGCCCTGATCGCCGTCTATCGCGGCTTCGAGACGCTGTCGGCCGACCTGTTGCGGATCTTCGCCCTGGCCCTGGCCCTGCGGGAGGATCATTTCGCGCCCCTGATCGACCGCCATTTCTCCATTCTAAGCTGCCATCATTACCCGGCCCTGACCGCGCCGCCCCTGGCAAACCAGTTGCGCACGGGCGCGCACACGGATTTCGGCGCCATGACCATATTGGCCATGACGGACGCCACGATGAATGATGGTGGCGGCCTGGAAGTGCAAATGCCCGACGGAACCTGGCGCGGCGTACAGGCCGGGGCGGGCGAATTGGTGGTCAACCTGGGCGACATGCTGGCGCGCTGGACCAACGGCCGCTGGAAATCCACCCTGCACCGGGTCGCCAACCCCGCCAACCTCGAAGACGCCCAGGAAAACGCGGGGAGCCGGCGGCAATCCATCGGCTATTTCATGCACCCCAATTTCGATGCCCAAATCGAATGCCTGCCCTCCTGCCTGGACCCGGACGAAAAGCCGCGCCATGCCCCCATCACGGCCGGCGAACACATCGCCATGAAGATCGCGAAGAGCCACAACATCTAGAGAGAACCCCGCCATGTATATCAACGGAAACTGGGCCGCCGAACCCAGCCAGGCCACCTTCGAAGTGCTCAATCCCGCCACGGGCGATGTCATCAAGTCCCTGCCCGATGGCGGCCGGGAGGCCGCAAAGGCGGCGATAGAGGCCGCGGCGGAAGCGTTCGTCACCTGGCGCACCACCACGCCCTATCAGCGCGCGGATTTTCTCATGCGGGCACATGCCCTGATGTTGGAACGTCAGGAGGCTCTGGCGAAAGTTATGACCGGGGAGCAGGGCAAGCCCTTGCGCGCGGCCATGATGGAGGTGAAATACGCCTCGGATTTCTTGCAATGGTTCGCCGAGGAGGGCAAGCGGGTTTATGGCGAGATCATCCCCTCGGCCCGGCCCGATCAGCGCTTTCATGTCCTCCACCAGCCCGTCGGCGTGGTGGCCGCGATCACGCCGTGGAACTATCCTATATCGATGATCACCCGCAAGCTGGGCCCGGCCCTGGCGGCGGGCTGCACCGTGGTGCTGAAGCCGGCGGAAGCCACGCCCCTGACCGCGATCGAGACCTTCAAGATTTTCGAGGACGCGGGCTTTCCCCCCGGCGTGGTCAACCTGGTCACCACCGCGGACCCCAAACCCGTGGGCGAGGAGTTCACCACTCATCCGAAGGTGGCCAAGTTGACCTTCACCGGCTCCACCGCCGTGGGCAAGATGCTGGCCGGCAAGGCGGCCGGCAACATGAAGCGGGTATCTTGCGAATTGGGCGGCCATGCGCCGTTCCTGGTGTTAAAGGACGCCGACCCGGTGCATGCCGCCAAGGGCCTGCAACTGGTCAAATTCCTCAACACCGGCCAGGCCTGCATCAGCCCCAACCGGATCTTCGTCCACCGGGATATTCTGGCGGCATTCCTGGACACCCTGACCGGCCGGGTGGCGGATATGAAGGCGGGCAATGGCATGGAACAGGGTGTCACCATAGGTCCATTGGTGAACGAGGCGGCGGTGGCCAAGGTCGAGAACCAGGTCCGCGATGCCGTTGAAAAAGGCGCGAAAACCCTCTGCGGCGGCGAACGCCTGACGGCGGGCGATCTGGGCCGGGGCCATTTCTACGCCCCCACGGTGCTGACCGATGTCACGCCCGAGATGCTGATCTACCGCGAGGAAACCTTCGGCCCCGTGGCCGCCGTGGTGCCCTTCGATGACGGCGACGACGTCCTGGCCATGGCCAACGACACCCATTACGGCCTGGCCGCCTATGTCTACAGCCAGAACCTGAGCCAGGCCATGCGCCTGTTCGAGGGCCTGCAATTCGGCATTATCGGCGTCAACGACATCAACCCCGCCTCCGCCGCCGCGCCCTTCGGCGGCATGAAGGACAGCGGCCTGGGCCGGGAAGGCAGCCGGGAAGGCATTTTCGAATACTTGGAAACCAAGGTCGGGGGGTTCAGCATTTAGAGCATTTTCAATGCAGCCCGAACCACCCGCTCCCCCTTCGCCGTCCATCCACAGGGTACCTGTTAATAGGTGCATGGCAAGGGGAGCGGGCGGCTCGGCAATTCAACGTTAGTTGAAAACGCTTGTCTTATGCTTGGCTCGACATTAGGGAAAAGCAGCCATTGCTCGTCGGGGCCGGTTGGTTTATCCGGCGTGTCCGGGCGCCCCGCCACGGCATCGAGACCATGCCGTCCGGCTCGGGCCCTACGCCAACTTGATGACCTTGCCTTCCCCATGAGAACGCTCCATGGCGTCAATCAAGGCATGCCGAACAACGGCATCGTTAAAATCAGGCGAGTCCGCCGTCCCCGATTGCATTGCTTTGGCAAAGCGGGCGTAGGCCTGCGCGACGTTTCTCCCTGGTCCGGCGGCCATGTCTACTGGAATAAGCCGGTAGCTGTCGGGCGGGGTTATCTCCGCCATTTTCTCATTGCCGATGGCGAGGTGGAGTTGACTGGGTCCAATGTTGACGGACTGGGAGGTCAGCACCAGGGTCCCCTTGCGGCCATAAATCTCCATATGGGTGCCACTCGCATTGTAGGGCACGCTGGCCACTTGGTAGGATACTTC
>JAYGEB010000510.1:0-11080 GCA_046582595.1 Alphaproteobacteria bacterium
CCCACCGAATCAGTTGGTTAAGAGAATCACATCCGGGCCGCAATTAACACCAGGCGAGAGAGTCACAAGTTTAGTCGATTGGTATAATAAGAATATAGAAAGCATTGATCAGTTTTCGAATACTTTCTCGTTTATCGACAAAGATATCATTTTGCAAAATTTGGAAGGGTTCAGATCGGAGCAGATAGATCTGAATAAATACGAATTCATATCTACGGGAGGGACAGCCGGCCGGCCACTGAATTTCCTCGCACCCAAAAACCGTTATGTCCACGAGTTGTCTTCGCTGCATTGGCTTTGGGGTAAAATTGGTTATGAATTTTCACCCTGCGCGGTGGTTCGAAACGAACGCGTGGAAAATCGCCCCTTCATCATCGATCCCATAAAGCGGGAGTTCATTTTCGACGGATTTGAAAACGATGCCAATTTTTACATGTCCGTGTATGCCACAATGAAAAAATACCGAATTCCATTCTTCATTGGCTATACATCGAATGCTGTTTGCCTGGTAGATCTGATCCTAAACAACAATCTGGATTGTTCATTCCTTAAGGGCGTCATTACAACATCCGAGAAATTTGACGAATACCAAGGCTCGGTTTTTGCCAAACTAAACAATGTCGCCCACATGAGCATATACGGCCATAGTGAAAAAGTTTTACTTGGCGGATGGTGCGAGGGCGCGAAGCGTTATCATTTTTACAATCAGTATGGATTTTCAGAACTCATTAATGAAGCGGGCGCGCCCGTTGAGAAGGTTGGCGATGTTGGGGAACTCGTCGGCACGGCGTTATATAACGACGGCATGCCGATGATACGGTACCGGTTGGGCGATTTCGCAATTCTCGCCGATCGTTCGTGTCCGGTATGTGGGCATGAGGGATTGTCGGTATCCAAAATCATGGGCCGCTGGCAGGGCCAGCGAATCTACAATGATGACGGCACGTTTGTCACCACCACGGCGCTGAACCTCCATTCCCGGCACTACGAATGTATCGATGGATTGCAATATTACCAAAAGCAAAAAGGTGAGTTGCAAATACGGATCGTACCAGGCGCCGGCTTCGGTACCGAGGCGGAAAACAGCCTACTGCGGGCCATTGAGGGGAAATTGTCAAAGAGCACAAACGTAACGGTCGAACGCGTGCCGGCCTTGGAACGCCAGGAAAATGGCAAGTTCTTATTGCTAATGAGTGATATTGAATAGATTTCTCGCAAAATGCCGAAAAGTAATTGTATCTTTTCCATATTCTTCGGTGTCCGGGTTATCCGGCAAGTATGTTTGGACTTTCTGAAAACAGTAGGGACTATTTTTTCAGGCAAGATTAAATCGGTCAAATGAAGCAGGTAACCCAAACCCTTCGATCCGGCGTCATCGAAGTCAACGATGTGCCGGTTCCCGCGCTGCATAACAAATTCGTGCTGGTCCGCAATCGCGCCTCCGTCATCAGCGCGGGCACGGAGAAGACAAAAATCGATATGGGCCATAAGAATTTGGTGCAAAAGGCCCTGGCCCGCCCGGACTTGGTCAAACAGGTTCTTAACAAGATCAAGACGGAAGGGTTGGGCAAGACTTTTCAAACCGTGAAATCCCGGTTGGGCGCGCCAAGCCCCTTGGGTTACAGCTAGGCCGGCGTGGTCCATGCCGTTGGCGGCCTGGTTGAAGGGATATTGCCGGGCGATCGGGTGGCATGCGCCGGCGCGGGATTCGCGAATCATGCTGAATTTGCCGCAGTGCCCAAAAACCTCGTCGTCAAAATCCCCGACCTGGTCTCGGACGAGGATGCCGCTTTTGCAACCTTGAGCGCCATTGCCATGCAAGGGGTGCGTTTGGCGGAACCGCAGTTGGGCGAAACGTTCCTGGTACTTGGACTGGGGCTCATCGGCCAACTTACCGTGCAATTGCTGCGGGCCAACGGCTGCAATGTCATCGGCACGGACCTTGACGCCTCATTGGTGGAATTAGCGGAACAATTCGGCGCCGTCGGGATCTCGGGCGAGGCGGTCAATGCCTGTTTGGAGCTGACCGGCGGCCATGGCGTCGACGGAGTGCTGGTCTGCGCCGGCACGGCCAGCAATCAACCCATTGAACTTTGCGGCGAGGTCACGCGGGAAAAAGGCCGCGTCGTCGTGGTTGGCGCCGTGCGCATGGATATCCCACGGGAGGATTATTTCAAAAAAGAAATTGATATCGTGATTTCCCGTTCCTACGGCCCCGGGCGCTACGACCCCCTCTATGAACAGGGCGGCAACGATTATCCCTATGGCTATGTCCGGTTTACCGAACAGCGGAACATGACCGCCTTCCTCGGCCTGGTGGCGCAGAAAAAACTGGATGTGGGGAAACTGATAAGCCACCGCTTTCCCTTGGCGCGGGCGGCCGAAGCCTATGCCCTCATTCAAGGTGCGAAGACCGAACCTTACCTGGGCATCATTTTACAATACGCCGAGCACGACGCCGATACGGCCGCGGGCCCGCGCCGTATCACGGTGTCATCGCAACCACTCGGCAAGGATCGGATTGGCGTATCCTTTTTCGGCGCCGGCAACTACGCCACCGCCAGCCTGCTCCCCCCCTTGCAAGCCACCGATACCGTTGCCTTTCGCGGGCTCGTCACCGCCAGTGGACGCACCGCCCAAGGTGTCGCCAAGCAATTCGGATTTGATTTCTGCGCCACCGGGTTTTCCGAATTGCTCGACCACGATACCGACGCCATCATGGTGACGAGCCGTCACGATACTCATGCCTCCTCGGTGATTGCCGCCTTGCGGGCCAAAAAACATGTCTATGTCGAAAAACCATTGGCCATGACCGTGGAGGAATTGGCCGCTATCCAGGACGCTCATGCCGATGGTGGCGCAGGACAATTAATGATAGGTTTAAATAGACGTTTTACTCCACTTACGCGAATGGCCATGGAACATTTTGTTGCCGTGCAAAGCCCGTTGGTGATCAATGTCCGCGTGAATGCAGGCGCCATTCCGGCGGACCATTGGATTCAGGATCCCGTGATGGGCGGCGGCCGCATGATCGGCGAAGGCTGCCATTTTGTCGATCTGGCGGCCGCCATTTGCAACAGCAATCCCGCCACCGTCTATGCGGTTGGCACCGCGAAGCCGAATAAAACGCCAATGCTGAATGATAATCTGTCCGTTGCCCTGACATTTGAAAACGGCGCCATCGCCAACATTATTTACACCGCCGACGGTTCCAATGCCATGGCGAAGGAATACGTCGAGATTTTCGGCGGCGGCCGATCCGCCGTGATCGATGATTTTAAGGAGCTGCGGCTGCATGCGGGCGACCACCAGACCAAACGGACCAAGCTTGTGGCCCAGGACAAAGGGCAAAAGGCCATGTTGGCCGCCTGGCTTGAGGGTCTAAGGACGGCGCGGCCCGCTATCCCGTTCGATAATCTGCTGGCGACGAGTTTGGCCACCATCATGGCCATCGAATCACTATCGATTGGGATGCCCCTGGCAGTAAAACTGCCGGTGTCGGAGCCGCATGAATAATGCCGTATTCGCCTATTATCCGGATCAAACCCAGGTCGCCTATTCGATCGTGGAGAAAAAGCGCGCGGATGGCGGACACCAAATGACGGTGCCCACGGCGCCCGCGGCCATTGATCGTCCCGCAACCAAGGGCGGGCGTTCAAGGACGGCCCGGCCCCGCCGCGGGCCGGTGATACTCAAATATCTTGTTGGCGGCGTCTTGGTCTCCCTCTTTCTCTACGAAGTCCTTTTCAATCTGACGCCGACAAGCATTCGACTTGCGGCGGCGGGCGGATTGGCCGTCTTGATTATAGTTTTATCTCTTTGCTGGCTACTCGCCAGTCCTAGAATTTGGCGCATTATTCTCTTCGCCCTGCTTTTGGTGGTGGTGGGCTGCTGGCTCATGGGGGAGGCCAGCGGCGAGGGGAAATTGGATGTTGCCAAGGGCATCCGCCTCCTGATGCCCCTATTTTTCGTGCTCTGGGTAATCGAGTTGCGCCATGCGATAAATCCGCGGCTGGTGTTGGCGCTGGCCGGCGGCACTCTGACAATCGCGACATTATCGTCCCTTCTCCGGCCGCAGGAAATCATTAGCGGCTTGCTCCGGCTGCCGCCATTCACCGGCGGCGAAGATGGTACCCATGCCTCGTCCTACGTCGTGGCCATCTGCGCTCTATTAATTCATCAACTTTGGCTGAACGGCTCGATTTCCAAGCGCATGGCCTGGTCATTTCTCGGACTGGCCAGTGTATTATCGATCGGCATGCGGGTCGCGACGCCGATATTCATGCTGTTGAACTACGGTCTCTTGCATACTTTGTTGACGCGGAATTTGAGAACCGGCGCAAAAATGGTTATTTGGTCGGGCATGGTTCTCAGCATCGTCGCGGTTTTGTTCTGGCACGAAGCGCTTCAGGATCAGGTCAGGGGCGGAGCGGCCGCCTCGGTCGAAAATCTGGGCAGTGGCCGTGTCGGCACATGGTTGGGACGCATCGCACTATTGAGCCGGCGCAGCGCCCCGGCATTGTTGTTTGGCACCGGGCCCGGTTCGGACCGCTTCTTCAGTGAAATTTGGTGGTGGGAAAAGAAAAATTCCCACCACGACTTCCTGACCACGGTCATCGAAATCGGGTTTGTCGGTTTATTGGCGGTGTTGTTGTTTTTATTTCTATTGTTCCGCCGTTTGGGCCGCGAGGGCGCCCCGTTGATGTGGTTTCTGGTTTCCGGATCCCTGGTCTCCAATGCGCTCATGCAACGGCCGGTTATCGCGACCTTGTTCTGGCTCGCGGTGGCGCTGGCGGCGCTGCGGGTTGACCGGCAATTGCAGGCACTCTGGCGGCGGCAGCGGGAGCGGCAGAAAATCCTGCGTCAACAACGCAGTGCGGCGGGACAGAGACCAACACGGTGGCGGCGGCGGGTTGGAACGGAGCCCAGCGCGCCCTGATGCGGGAATTTCTATTCAATGCGGGTTGGATCCTGGGCCTTCGCCTGGCCAACGTGCCTTTGCAATTCGTGCTTTTCGTCATGATCACATGGCATTATTCCCTGGCCCAGGTGGGCACCTATGCCTTGTTCAATGCGGCCTGGTTTATCGCCCGGCAACTCGGCCCCCTGGGCATGGAGCAAAGCTCTTTACGCTTCATCCCCGCCCTCCTTGCCTCCGGCAAGGATGATCAGGCGCGATGGTTCGAGCACCGCGCGCGGCAGCTCGTATTCGTGGTCCTTGGCGCCATCGCCGTGGCCGCCGGGTTTCTGATCTTTGTTCTCGATATCAGCCGGCTGACCGGAGTCTCGGGGCCGCAATTCGCCATCGGTCTGGCGGCGCTGCCGGGCTATGCCCTGGTCGCCCTCATGGCCGGTCAATTCCGGGCCCGGGGCCGAATTCGGGCCGGGCAATGGCCGGATTCGATCCTTGTTCCCCTTACCGCCATGTTGGTTATTCAAGCCGCCCAGACCACCGGCCTGACATCGCTATTCTGGCTGCTTGCCGCCCACTCGGCGGCCATATGGTGCGCCGCCGGCGCTTATTGGTTGTTGTCCCGCGGCCATCTGTCGGGCCGCCTGGCCCGCCCGGCGGCGGACCAGATCCGCGATATCCGCCGCACCTCCCTAACCATCGCCCTTGGCGGCGGCGTCAGCGTCCTGGCCAGCCGTCTGCCGTTGATTTTCGTTTCCGCCATCCTCGGCAACGCCGCCACCGGGCTGTACGAGGCGGCCCAGCGCATCGGCGCCCTGGGCACCTTGGGGACGTGGGCCGCCGGCGCCGCCGTCTCGCCCATGCTGTCGGAGGCCCATGCGCGAAACCAAAAGCGCCGATTGCAGGACCTTCTGATCGCGTCCTCTTGGACGGCCCTGCTGCCCGCTTTGATAATTTTTCTAGGCCTTATTCCCGGCGGCAGCCTGGTTCTGTACTTATTTGGCCCGGATTATCCCGCCGCGCACGGCGCCTTGGTGGCTCTGGCCGGCTTCGCGGCCATCAACGCCTCGGCCGGGTTAACCAGCAATACCTTCAACATGACCGGTCATGAGACCATTGTTTTACGGTTCAATGGCGCCCAACTGCTCGCAATCCTGATCATGGCGCCGCCGTTGATCCATCTGGCCGGTATAACGGGCGCCGGACTGGCCGTGCTGATCGCCGCCATTTTACGCGATGTGAGCATGGGCTTTCTATTGCCGGGCAAACTGGGCTTGGCGCCGGGCGTCTGGTCCCGGCTAGGCGCGGGGCGGGCTTTCGGCTTCGCCCTGGCCAAGGTGAGCGGGCGATGAACCCCAAGCCTGGAAATCCCGAGCGGTTTAGTGTACGCGATAGACCACGAAAGGGGCGAAACACGGCATCATGAACCACGGACCGGCCATGATACGGCTTTTGGATCAATTTCACCGCGGGCGCGTCCTCTGCCTGGGTGATTTGATGCTGGACCGCTATGTCTATGGAACGGTGGCGCGCATTTCGGCTGAAGCGCCGATCCCGATTATTCATGCCGAGCGCGACGAGGCCATGCTGGGCGGGGTTGGCAACGTGGCGCGGAACATCGTGGCGGCCGGCGGCCGGGCCCATTTGCTGGCGGTGCGCGGGGAAGATGACGCCGGCGCGGAAGTGTCCGGTCTGATCGCCGGAATGGACCAGATCACCTCGGCCCTAGTGGCGCGGGCGAACCGGCCGACCACGGTGAAGACCCGCTATATCGCGTCCGGCCAGCAATTGTTGCGGGCCGACCGGGAAACCACCGAAGCCATCGGCGTGGCGGATGGCAAGGTGTTGTTATCCCGTTTGGACGAAGCTTTGGCAAACACCGATGTGCTGGTCCTGTCGGACTACGGCAAGGGCGTGTTGAGTGATCAGGTTCTGAGCGGCGCCATGGAACGGGCCCGCGCCGCCCACGTCCCCATCGTCGCCGATCCCAAACGGCGTGATCTGGCGGCCTACGGCGGCGTCGATGTTTTGAAACCGAACCGCGCCGAACTGGCCGCGGCGACCGGCATGCCATGCAACAACGACGATCAGGTGACCTTGGCGGCGCGCGCGGCGATGGGCGGATGCGATGTTGGCGCCATGCTGGTCAGCCGCTCGGAACAAGGGATCAGCCTGATAGCGCGGGACGGCCCGCCGACCCACCTGCCCGTGCGGGCGCCGGAAGTATTTGATGTTTCAGGCGCCGGCGACACCGTCGTCGCCATCTTCGCCCTTGCCCTTGCCGTTGGCGCCGCGCCCGAACTAGGCGCCCGCCTGGCCAATCTGGCGGCGGCCATCGTGGTCGGCAAGGTGGGGACGGCGGCGGTCAGCCGGGATGAACTGGCCAACGGCATCATGGCCGCCGATCTGACCCGCTCCGAGGAGAAGGTCGTCTCCGCCGCCATTGCCGAAGCCGATTGCGGCCGTTGGCGCAGCCGCGGCCTGCGGGTTGGCTTCACCAACGGCTGTTTCGATCTGCTGCATCCGGGCCATATATCATTGTTGAACGAGGCCAAGGACAACTGCGATCGCCTGGTCGTGGCGATCAACGACGATGCTTCCGTGCGGCGGCTGGAAAAAGGCGCCGGCCGCCCGCTACAATCGGAGACTGCCCGCGCCCTGGTGTTGGCCTCGCTGGCCATGGTCGACCGGGTGGTGATCTTCAACGACGACACACCCATTCCCCTGTTGCGGCAACTACGCCCGGATGTCTTGATCAAGGGCGGCGACTATGACCTGGACGGCGTCGTCGGCGGCGATATCGTGCGGGGCTATGGCGGCGAGGTGAAGCTGGCCAAATTCGTCGACGGTCACAGCTCCAGCGCCGTGATTTCCCGCATGAAGGCCGGTTCGGACCGTGAAACTTAATCGGACCCATGGGCGCCCGGGTTGACGTCGTCATTCTTGGTGGCGGCATCGCGGGCCTGTGGCTGCTGGCTGCCTTGCATCGGGCCGGTTTCAGCGCCGTCGTCCTGAACAAGGGCAATCTGGGCCAAGGCCAAAGCATTGCCGCCCAAGGCATTATTCATGGTGGCGCGAAATATTTTAGCGACGCACCGGTCTCCGACCTGGCCCCCATGCCGGCCCGCTGGCGGGCCAGTCTAGCGGGCGAAAATGCTCCCGACCTGCGCGCGGCGCCCCCCCTGGCCGATGCCATGCAAATGTGGCTGCCGCCGCAACTGGGAGGCGGCCTGCTGGCCCTTTTTGCCAAGAAAAGCATGCTGCGCGAGATGCGCGAACGCGGCCCCGGCGAGAGGCTTTCCGTATTGCCGCAAGGGCCCGGCGGCACCTTGTTCGACGTGGACGAGGCGGTCATCGATGTCCCCAAGGTTCTGGCAACACTGCAAAACCTGCATTGTGAACGCGTCTTTGGCCTGCCCGTTGGCGGCGAGGCAGGTTTCACCGAACGCCGCGATGGCGGTGTCGATATTGTGGTCGGCGCCGTCAAAATCCAGGCGCAACGGATCGTCCTGACCGCCGGAAGCGGTAACGAGGAACTGCTGTCCCGCGCCGGGTTGGACAATATCCGCTGCCAACGCAGGCCGTTGCATCAAATCATCATTCGCGGCATGACGCTGCCGCTTTACCTGCATTGCATCGGCAAGAACCCGAAACCGCTGGCCACGATCACTTCACACCCGGACAGTCGCGGCGGCTATTATTGGTACATCGGCGGCTTGTTGGCGGAACAAGGCGTGGGACTTGGACCGGAACAATTGATCGCGAGGGCCAAGGCGGAACTGTCGGGGCTGTTGCCCGGCGCCGATTTCGGCAACGCCGAATGGGCCACGCATAAGGTGGACCGGGCCGAACCGGGCGGCGGGGGAGGGCGTGGCGGATTGCGGCCAAGTTCCGCCGTGGCCCTGGCCAGGGGCGCGGTCATCGCCGGCTGGCCGGCCAAGCTGGCATTGGCACCGGTCCTGGCGGAAAAGGTCATGGAACTTTTGGCCGCCGATGGCGTCCGGCCGCTGCCCCACGATCCGAGCGGACTGGACGCATTGCCCAGGCCCATCGTGGCCCGTCCGCCATGGGAGATGGTGGCAAAATGGATCTGAGACAGCTTGGTCCCGGCGGCCCGCGGGTCAGCCCCCTGGCCTTGGGCGGCACCAAATTCGGCCGCCGCGAGGGCGTGAAATATCCGTCGTCGTTTGAGTTGCCCAGTGATAATGAATTGGCCGATCTGCTGAATTTGGCCAAGGAACTGGGTATCAATCTGCTGGACACGGCGCCGGCCTACGGCAGTAGCGAGAAACGCATCGGCGGGCTGGTCGGGGCGGACGATCATTGGCTGGTCGCGACCAAGGTGGGGGAAAGCTTCAGGGGTGAAAAATCCCACTTTGATTTTTCCCCCGGCGCGATTCGCGCCAGCGTGGACCGCAGCCGGCGGCGATTGCGCCGGGATGTGCTTGACGTGGTGCTGCTGCACCTGCCGGACAATGACGGGGACATCATGCGCGAGGGCGCCGCGCTTGACACTTTGCTGGAACTGCGGGCGCGGGGCGTGATCAATATGGTTGGGGCGTCGACGAAAACGGTGGCCGCCGGAATTATTGCAGCCGAATCCTGCGATCTGGTTATGATTACCCTGAATGAATCGGATCAAGGCCAGCAGCCGGTGCTGGATGCCGCCCATGCGGCCGGCAAGGGGGTTTTAATCAAGAAACCGTTGGATAGCGGCCATCATGGCGATGTCGGCGCGGCGTTGACAAGACTGGTTCGTCTCCCAGGCGTCACCTCCGTGGTCGCCGGCACCATAAACACCGGCCATCTTGCCGCCAATCATGCGGCCGTGGAACGAGCGCTGGCCGATGCCCAATGATGAAGCGACGGGCATGAACGAACCGACGATGACCCAACCGAGCGATGGCGATGGCGGACCACGGCCATTGGAAGGCTTTGCCTGGCTCGCCGACCGTCTGGCCGCCATGGGTCCGGCGGAAATCGCCTTCCGCTTCGGCGAACATTTCAAACGCACGGTTTCGCGGTTTTACCAACCAGATTTCAAGAAATTGACCACGGGCCCGCTTGATCCCCCGCCATGCCTAGCGGGCTTGTCGGATGGCCTGAATGCATTGGCGGACGAGACCAAACTTCGGGAGGGATGGCGCGCCCTGGCGGAGCAAATGCGGCGCGGTCGGTTTCGGGCCCTGGGCGCCACCTGGCCGGATCATGCCGGGCCGCCCGATTGGCACCTGGACCCAAGCACGGGAACAACCTGGCCCAGCCAAACCTACTGTTTCGATATCCCTTATCGCTATGCGCCCGAACGGGGCGACATCAAGTTCGCGTTGGAACTGAACCGCCTGCAATACCTCCAGCCCATGGCGGCGGCGGCGGCGCTGGACGGGGATGATGAACTGGCGGCCCTGGTTGTCGGGCATCTTGATTCCTGGATTGCCGAAAACCCGCCCTACCGCAGCGTGAGTTGGCTGTCGGGAATCGAATTGGCCTTGCGCGTGGTTAGCCTGCTGGTGGTCGCCACATTGATCGGGCGGCAATCTTTTTCGTCTGAATTCCGTCAGCGCCTGCACCTGTGCCTGGCGGCCCATGGCTATTGGCCGGCGCGTTTTCCATCGCGGTACTCTTCCGCCAACAACCACCGGATCGCGGAAGCCGGCGCGTTGTGCCTGCTCGGCCGCCTGGTGCCCACCTTGCGCGAGGCCGCCGCCTGGGCGCGGGACGGCAGGGTGGTCTTGGAACAGGAATTGGCCTTGCAATTTCACGACGATGGCGTCGGGGCCGAGCAATCACCGACCTATGGCGCCTTTTCATTGGAATGGTTTTTGCTGTGCGCCACGGTTGGCGGCCGAGCGGGGGATGACTGGAGCAACGCCTCCTGGCACCGCATGGCGCAAGCGGGCCATCATCCCGGGGCCATAACGGACTGCAAGGGCAATCAGCCACGCATTGGCGACGACGACGAAGGCCGGGTGCTTTTCTCCCTGCCCGGACCGGAAGAACACGTGAACACGGTGTTGGGTTATCTGGCGGCGGCGGCAAAAAAGCCCGAATTGGCGCTGCCCAATGTCACGCCGCATCTGGGGCAAGCCATGTTCGGCAGAGCGGCCCCGGCGCGGCGCAAGAATTTCGAATACACCTCCTTCCCGGCGGGCGGCTATACGGCGGTGC
>JAYGEB010000099.1:0-1688 GCA_046582595.1 Alphaproteobacteria bacterium
CCTGGCCCAATACAACACGATGGAAGAGGTCGACAGGCTGATCGCGGCGCTGGATGAAGTGATCTAGGCGTTCTTTTCGCCGCGCCAATAAGCGAAAAGCTCATGGCGCTCGGCCATGAACGAGGCGGCGATGCCGGCCAGGATAGCCCAGAACGCCGAGGTAATCCCGAATACGGCAAACGGCGTCGCGGCCACGGCCAGCGCCGCCAGCGCCCCGAACCGGAGCTTGCTGCCGAACGCGGTTTCAAAAGCGCTTTGCAGGGACGACAGGATGGCCAGCCCGGCCAGGGTAATGACGAAGGTTCTGGGCAGCACCGCAATAAGAGACGTCAGCGTTCCCGCGCCGAGGGCGACGATAAAAGTCAGGGCGGCGGCGATGACGCAGGCCCAATACCGCCCCTCCTTGGGACCAGCGTCCGGCCCAGCAAGAATGGCCGCCCCGGTACGCGCAACGGTCGCCGAGTGGCCGCCAAGGACTGCGTTGACCATCGAATTAAGCCCGGCGACCACCGTCACCACCGTTATCGGCACCCGATAATCCTGCGAGATCAGAAACCCCAGCCCCTGAACATTGCCAAGGCCCATGGCCAGAATAATCATCGGCAGGCTGACGGCGATGAAAGCCGAGACCGAGAAGTCCATCCCCGGAACGGCAAGGTCCGGCAGCGTCCAGGAAACCAGATTCAAAGACGTTTCGCCGAAGAGAGCGACGGCAAGCCCGCCGATGATGATGGCCAAGCCCATCGGCGGCACCCGGGGATTGTTGATGAACCGCCCGACCAGGTAACTGACCAGCGTCACCCCGGCGACCAGCACGTCATCGACGCTGGCCGCAACCATTCGCGTCACATAGACAAGGATGGAGCCCCCGAACATGCCCATGACGATGGGCAGGGGAAGCCAGTCCCATGATCCGCTCGCCGATGCCGAACGCGCCCAGCACGACAATGGCGCCGCCAGCCATAAGATTTGCGCCGACCAGTTCGGCGAATGTGAATTGCCCGGACAGCGTTCCCAGATAAATCAAACCCGGAATGGTCCAGGTGATGGGGATCGGCAGCCGGTAATAAAATGACAGCAGGATCGCGCTGATCGCGCTCGAAAACCAGATCACGAAAATCCAGCTCGATGCCTCCACTCTGCTGAGGCCCAGTTGCCCCGCGACCTCAAGGTGCAGCGGCAACGCCCCGAAGACGTACCAGACGAAGGCGGTCAAACCGGCCCACATCGCCGCCATATTGAAATCGCGGATATAAGGCATTTTCATGGGAAGAGGCTACGTTGCCCGGCCCCGCCAGGGCTACTATTTTCACCCCTGGGCGATTCTGGCAGCGGCTTTGATTTTTTTCTCGAGCCGCTTTTCCTCTTTTTCGAGGTCGTTTTTCAGGCGCTTGATGCGGCGGTTGATGCCCTCGATCCGGGCCAGGGACTTGCGGCGCTTGTTGGCCTGGCGGTTCTTTTTCCATTTGCGGAACCGCCATTCCCCGGCCACCCCCATCAACGCCAGCCCGGCAAGCCCGCTAACGATGCCGCCGGCCAGGTAACCGACCTTGTGCATGCTGACCGCCGTGCCCCAAAAGCCGACCGTGACCAGGGAAGCGGCGAAGGTAAATAGCAGGCGCCTGGTTATGGACCCTTCTTTCTGCTGGCCCAGTTCGGACTCGGCGATGGCGATGGCGATTTCGACC
>JAYGEB010000370.1:0-6073 GCA_046582595.1 Alphaproteobacteria bacterium
AAAGCGGCCGCGCGGTGGTGGCCCGGGCCAACGCCCATGTCACCTACCCGGCGCGTTTTCAGTTCATCTCCGCCATGAACCCCTGCCGCTGCGGCCATCTGGGCGACCCCGATTTGGCCTGCAGCCGGGCGCCCCGCTGCGCCGAGGACTATCAGCGCAAACTGTCCGGGCCGCTGCTGGACCGCATCGATATGCATATCCAGGTGCCCAACGTCTCCGCCGCCGATCTGGACCTACCGCCGGCGCCGGAGGGCTCGGCCGAGGTCGCGGCGCGCATTGCAATGGCCCGGGCCCGGCAAAAAAGCCGCTATGAAGCCGCCGGCGCCGGCGACACGGTGCGTTTGAACGCCCAGGCCGACGGCAAATTGCTGGACCAGGTGGCAACGCCCGATGATGCCGGACGGGCCCTGTTGCGCCGGGCCAGCGAACGCATGCATCTTTCCGCGCGCGGCTATCACCGCGTCCTGCGCGTGGCCCGCACCCTGGCCGATCTGGAAGGCCACGACCAGGTACGACGGGTCCATGTGGCCGAAGCCTTGAGCTATCGCCGCCTGCGCACGGTCGCCTGATACCCTGGTTGCATCATCCGTTTCCCTGTAAACTTTTCACGCCAACGCAGGGGAGGGTCGGGTTATGAGCAAATCGCCGAAGGACAAGGGTGATGTACGCGCCGTCAAGTGCGACGACGGGGTGGAGCTGCATTACGAAGTGCTGGGAAAAGGCCCGGTGGTCGTGGTGTTGCACGGCGCCCTGGTCGGGCGCGGCGCCTTCGCGCGCATGCGCAGGGCCTTGGCTGAAAATTTTTCGGTCATTCTGCCCAGCTCCCGTGGCCATGACGGCACCGAATTGACCCTGCCCGACGATTACGGCTTCGAGACCAGCGAGGTCCGGGACCTGACCGCCATTTTGGCCGCCGAGGGTTTGCAACGTGTTCATTTGCTCGCCCATTCCTCGAGCGGCGCCACGGCGTTCGCCTTTGCCCGGGACTGCCCCGAACGGGTTGACCGCATGGTTCTGATCGAGCCGTCATTGTTCGGGTTGATGCCCCCGGAGGTTTTGGCTGGGCGCGCGACGGTGGCACAAGCGGCTATTGACGCCGGCGAGCAGGGCGGAGATATGGCCGCCCTGCGTGTCATGATGGATAACCTAGGCGGTGATGCCTGGGACGCCCTGGACGAGGCCACGAAGGCGAATCGTCTGGAGCGTCTGGCCCCCATGGCGCCTTTGATGGTGCCCCACAATCGCATTCTATTGAGCTTTGCCGTGAGCCTGGAGGATCTGCAGGCGCTGAATCCGGCGACTTTGTTGTTTTATGGTGGCAAATCGTTCGATTTCGAACCTCACATCGCGGCGGCCTGGCGGAAACACCGCCCCGATCTGACCTTGACCGTTGTCGAGCAGGCCGGGCACAACGTGCATCACGATTGCCCGGACATCGTGGGACCCGCGGTGATCGACTTTCTGACCGACACGCCAGGCCGATCTTGAAACGACGTGAGGCGGCGGCCGCGTTGCCGTTGGGCGCGCGACATGTCATGATCCGCTCCTGTCATGGGTGCGCCATGGGATACATGGCCATGTGAGCGGCGGAAGCCTATGGAATTGTTGCGAATTCTGGCACAGAACCGGTATTTCGGCCCCTTGCTGGCCTGCCTTGGCATCGTTTTGGTCGTGCTGGTTTATAATTTCGACACCATAAGGGGCCAGCCCAGCAACGATATCGGCCCGAAATCCCTGACCTTTATCGCCCTGACCGTCACCGTGGTGCTGGCGGTGCTGTTCGTCGATACCCGGCGTAAATTCGCCCGTCTTAATTTTCAGTCCGAGCGGGTCTCGGAAATGGCGGATCGGCTCACCGTGGCGATCGAGGCGTTGAACGACGCCAACGCCGATCTGCGCCAGTCGGAGGAACGCTATCGCGGCCTGGTTGAAATTCAGGACGTCCTTATTGTCCGGCGTGCCGCCGACGGACGGCTGACCTTCGTCAACAATAGCTTTTGCGAACAATTCTCGCTTGATGCGGCGGAGCTGGAAGGCAGCCATTTCTGGCCCGAAGTACACCCCGAAGACCGCGGCATCGCCGAGGAACTGCGCTTTGGCCTGGAATCGCCGCCCTACCGCGTCCGCTATGACCAACGGGTTCTGACCCATGACGGCTGGCGCTGGATCGCCTGGGTCGATTACGCGATCCGCGATGACCGCGGCCAGACCCGGGAGATTCAATCCATCGGCCGGGATGTCACCGCCCGCAAGCAGGCCGAAGAACAGTTGAAAAGCGCCCGCGACGACGCGGAGGCGGCGAACCGGGCCAAATCCTCTTTCCTGGCGACGGTCAACCATGAGATCCGCACGCCCATGAACGGCATTCTGGGCATGACCCGGTTGCTGCTGGACACCAAGCTGACGGAACAGCAATACGGTTATGCCGATGCGGTGGCGCAATCGGGCGAGGCCTTGCTGGCCATCATCAACGACATCCTGGACTATTCCAAGATCGAGGCCGGCAAACTGGCCCTGCAGGAACTGCCCTTTAACCTGGTGGATACTGTGGAGCGGGCCTGCGAACTGCTGGCGGCCCGCGCGGTGGACCGCCACATTGCCATTGGCGCCACCTTCGCGCCGGAAGTGCCGGAGTTTCTGCATGGCGATGCCGGCCGCTTGCGTCAGGTGATCCTGAACCTGGGCGGCAATGCCATCAAATTCACCGACCGGGGCGGCGTCATGATCGCGGTGTCGGTTACTTTCGAGAGCGAAGCCGGCGTCACCGTATTGTTCGAGGTCAAGGACACGGGTATCGGCATCGCGGTGGAGGTGCAGGATACCTTGTTCGAGGAATTCAGTCAGGTCGATTCAGGCTCCAACCGGCGCTATGGCGGCACCGGTCTCGGCCTGGCGATCTCGCAGCGAATCGTGCAGCGCATGAAAGGGCAGATCGGCGTTGAAAGCACCCTGGACGAAGGCAGCACCTTTTGGTTCATGATCGATCTGGCCCTTGATCCCGCGGCCCCCGAGCCGCGCCTCGACGGTAATGCCCTAGCCGGACAAAATATACTGCTGTGTGACGGCAATGCGACCTCGCGGGAGATTATCCGCCGCAGCCTGGAGGCCCTGGGCGCCCAGGTCAGCGATTGTTCCGATGTGGCGGAAACCCAGGCGGCGCTGTTCGGGATGGCGGCGCGGGGGGAAACCATCTCGGCCGCCCTGATAGACGGCGCCCTGCCGGCGGACGCCATCGCCGAACTGGGCAAGCTGTTGCGGCAAGGACCGTCGGGGCGGGACTGCCGCCTGGTGCTGTTGTTGCAGGTCGATCAACATTCGCGCCTGGAGCCCTATCGCGGCAACGGCTTTGATTATTTTCTGGTGCGCCCGATCCGCCGCCGCACCGTCGTGCAAATTTTGACCGGCACGCGCAATGAAGAGGGTGAATGGCTTGATCCGCGGCTGTCGGTCAAGAAACCCGACACAGCCTTGAAAATGGTGAAAAACCCGGGCCGCGTCCTGCTGGCGGAAGATAACCGCATCAATCAGATGCTGGCCGAGGCGCTGTTGAGCCGGCTTGGTCTGGACACGGAATGCGTGGAGAACGGCCGCCAGGCGATCGAAGCGGTGCGCCAGGGCGATTTCTCTCTGGTCTTGATGGATATCAACATGCCGGTGGTCGACGGCTTGCAGGCGACGCGGGAAATCCGTGCCTTGGAAGATCACAAATCTGAAATTCCGATCATCGCCATGACCGCCTCGGCCATGGATGAGGACCGCCAGCGTTGTGCCGCCGCCAGCATGAATGATTACATTTCCAAACCGGTCGAGGAAGAGGAATTGCAGCGCCTGATCCTGCAATGGACCGATATCCCCAACACAAAATCCACCAAATTCATGGCGTCGTGATCCCACGATCCCAACATCGCCGATGACGGACCCCGGTCAAGGCAAACGAGAGGACCAAGGGGGCTGGCTGTCCGCCGTCCGGGTCTATGGGGACCGCCGGGTGATCGCCATCCTGTTTCTGGGCTTTTCCTCCGGCATGCCGCTGCTGCTGACCTTTTCCACGCTTTCCATCTGGCTGGCCGAGGACGGCATCTCCAAATCAACCATCGGCCTGTTCGCCCTGGCCGGATTGCCCTATTCCCTGAAATTCGTCTGGGCGCCGTTGATCGACCGTTTGCACCTGCCATTGCTGACCAGATTATTGGGCCGGCGGCGCGGTTGGGCGGTTTTGACCCAACTGGCGCTGATGGCCGGCATCATCGGCCTGGGCACGAACGACCCGGCGAATGGCCCCTGGGCCATGGCGGCCTGGGCCATGTTCGTGACCTTCGCATCCGCCAGCCAGGATATCGTGATCGACGCCTACCGGGTGGAAATATTGGAAGAGCGGCAATATGGCGCCGGCGCGGCGATGATCGTGGCCGGCTACCGGATCGGCATGCTCGCCTCCGGCGCGGGCGCGCTGTTTCTAGCCGAGGCGTACAGTTGGTTCTGGGTGTTTTGCGCCATGGCGGCCCTCATGGGCGTCGGCCTGGCGACGATATTGCTGAACCCCGAACCGGCAGGGGGACCAGTCGCCGAGGCACCAAATGGGCGGCGCGCCAATCCGGCGCGATGGCTGCGCGAGGCGGTGTACGAGCCGTTCGCCGATTTCCTGAACCGCGGCGGCTGGCGGCATGCCGTCGCCATCCTGGCGTTTATCGTGCTGTACAAATTCGGCGACAGCCTGGCCGGCATCATGGCCGGGCCGTTCTATATCGAGATCGGCTTTTCAAAATCCGAGATTGCCTCGGTGTCGAAAATATTCGGCCTGGGCGCCACATTGCTGGGCTGCTTCCTGGGCGGTCTGCTGGTGGTCCGGCGCGGCATCATGGCCAGCCTTCTATGGTGCGGCCTGTTGCAAATGTTTTCCAACCTGATGTTCGCCATCCAGGCCATGGTGGGCCATGACCTCTCCATGCTGGCGGCGACCATCGCCGTCGAGAACGTGGCCGGGGGGATGGGCACGGCGGCCTTCGTCGCTTATCTGTCCTCGCTGTGCAATATCGCCTACACCGCGACCCAGTATGCCCTGTTTTCATCCCTGATGGCCGTGGCCCGCACGGCGCTTTCAGCCCCCGGCGGGGCCTTGGCGGAGAGCACCTCTTGGGTCACTTTCTTCCTGCTCACCACCGTGGCCGCCCTGCCCGGCCTGGTCCTGCTATGGTGGCTGATCCGCCACCGTATCGCGCCGCCATCCGAATTCGCCGGGAGCCGGCCGTGGGAGAGCGGACCATGACCGCGCGGATCGAGATCATCGATGACGACATCACCACATTGGACGTGGACGCCATCGTCAATGCCGCCAACGAACAATTGCTGCGGGGGGGCGGTGTGTGCGGCGCCATTCACGCCGCCGCCGGCGCGGACCTGGAGGAAGTTTGCCGCGGCCTTGGCGGCTGTCCCACGGGCCAGGCCCGTATCACCGGCGGATACCGCCTGAAGGCGGCCCACGTGATCCACGCCGTGGGGCCGGTCTGGCAAGGGGGCGGCGCCAACGAGGCGGCCTTGCTGGCCGGATGTTACCGTCATTGTTACCGGCTGGCCGACCACGCCGGTTTGTCGTCCATGGCCTTCCCCGCGATTTCCACGGGTATTTACGGCTACCCCCTGGCTCCGGCCACGGAAATCGCCCTGGCCGCGGCGCGGGCCTATCTGGCCGAATCGGGCCGCCTGCAACGCCTCGTTTTTTGCTGTTTCGGGCCCGAGATGACACAATCATATAGAGAAATACATGACAGTATGTTCATCCCAAAACCGTGACTTGATCGCGGGGCGGCCATTGGTTAGTATTTTGGGTGGATGCAAGTGGCAAAGAATATGACCATGGCTAAAGTCTTGCTGATCGCCATTGCCGGCGTATTTCTCTCAACTGGCGCCCTGGCGGGCGGATGGGGCGGCTGTTCCGGGCAACAGAAAGCGACCACCGCGTCATCGGCGCCAATTGCCGCGCCGACCACCACGGCCCAGACGCCCATCCCGAAAACCACCAAGCCCGAAAGCAAGGGCTAATACCACCGCGTTGGGGCCGCCCATAGCGCGGCCC
>JAYGEB010000393.1:0-2325 GCA_046582595.1 Alphaproteobacteria bacterium
ATTCTTCAACGAACCGATGACGCCGACCGCCGCCGCCGCCACCTGTATCTGACCACCAAGGGCACCGATCTGGAACACCGTCTGACCGAACGGCAAAGCCGGCGAATTGCCCGCGCCTACCAAGACGCCGGCGCCGAGGCGATCCAAGGGTTCCGCGCCGTGCTGCGCGGTATCATCAATGAAGAAGACCGCGCCCGGGTTGCCCCACTGGAGCCGCCCGCTTCCTCCCTGGTAGAAGGCCCCGGGGAGACAACCGGGCCGCGGAATGACGGTGAAAGGGGCCAGTAAACGCCAATGAACGACGAACTCCCGCATGTCCTTGTCGTTGATGACGACAATCGGCTCAGGGACCTCCTCGGCCAATACCTGGGCGAACATGGATTCCTGGTGGTGACCGCGTCCGATGCCGCCGATGCCAGGGCAAAACTGAAAACGCTGGCTTTCGATATTATCGTTCTGGATTTGATGATGCCGGGGGAAAGTGGGCTTGATTTCGCCGAAGACCTGCGCCGTTCAAGCAAGGTGCCAATTCTGATGCTGACGGCCATGGGCGAGCCCGAGAACCGGATCGAAGGGCTTGAGCGGGGCGCCGACGATTATCTGGTTAAGCCGTTCGAACCCAGGGAACTGTTGTTGCGTCTCCAAAATATTTTGAAAAGGGTGCCGCGGCCGTCCGAACCGCCGGCGGATGTGAGAATGGGTAATGTCGTGTTTTGCCCCGGCCGCGGCGAGTTGAGCCGTGGCGGTGAGCAAATACGTCTCACCGATGTGGAAACCGCCCTGTTGGGCGCCTTGGCCAACCGGCCGGGAGAGATCCTGGGACGCGAGGAACTGATCTCCTTGACCGGCGCCGGCGGCGGCGGCCGCGCCATTGATGTCCAAGTCACCCGACTCCGGCGTAAGATCGAACAAGACCCAAAATTGCCGCGTTATCTGCAAACCGTTCGCGGCAAGGGTTATGTTCTGCGTCCGGATTGAAAACTGAGGTAGCCATGTGTCCTCTGACCGCCACCATTAAACGGTTCCTGCCCAAGAGCCTGTTGGGCCGGTCTTTGTTGATTATCGTCACGCCGTTGGTGATCCTGCAATTGGTGTCAGCGGCGATCTTTTACGAAACCCATTGGGACAAGGTGACGCTCAAACTGGCGCGGGGCGTGGCCGGTGATATCGGCGCCGTCATCAGCCTGATGCGGCGGAACCCGGGGCCTGAAAACCGCACCTGGATTTATGATGTGGCCGCCAGAAACATGGATTTAGTGGTGTCGTTGAAGGAAAACGCGGTGCTTCCCAATTCAACCCGGACGCCCAGCAGCCTGTTGGAACGAATGCTGAGCCGGGCCATGATATCGCATGTCGGCAAGCCATTTCTGATCGATACCTATTCACAGTCCCGCCGCATCATTATCGATGTTCAACTGGCCTCCGGTGTGCTCCACGTAGTGACCTCGCGCAAGCGCCTGTTTAGCTCCACGGCCTATGTATTCGTGATCTGGATGGTCGGCACATCGATGATCCTTTTCGCCGTGGCGACCGTTTTCATGCGCAATCAGGTTAAGCCGATCCGCCGCTTGGCCAAGGCCGCTGACGATTTCGGCAAGGGCCGCGACGTTTCATCGTTCAAGCCCGAGGGGGCGGCGGAGGTGCGCCAGGCCTCTTTGGCGTTCTTGGCCATGCGGGAACGCATTGTCCGTCAGGTCTCTCAGCGCACCGATATGTTGGCCGGGGTGTCCCATGACCTGCGCACGCCCCTGACCAGAATTCGGCTGCAATTGGAATTATTGGGCGATGACGTTAGCACCGCCGAGTTGAAGGCGGATATCACCGAGATGGAACACATGCTGGATGGCTACCGGGCCTTCGCCCGTGGCGAGGGCACCGAGGAGCCAGTCCCGGTTGACTTGACGGCGCTGTTGCAAGAGGCGGCGGCCCAGGCCCGGCGCCGCGGCGGCGCCATAGACCTGCATACGGAAGGCGAGTTGACGGCGTCGCTCAGGCCGAACGCTTTCAGGCGCTGCCTGACCAACCTTATCGACAACGCCATCCAATACGCCGAGCACGTGTCCGTGCGGGCCGGACAACGGGGCGACGGCATCGAAATCACCATCGACGACAATGGACCCGGAATCCCGGCGGATCGGCTGGACGAGGTGTTCAAACCCTTTTTTCGGATCGAGGAATCGCGCAATCCGGGCACCGGCGGGGTCGGTTTAGGCTTAACCATCGCCCGGGATGTCATTCGCGGTCACGGCGGCGATATCATCCTCGGGGCTTCGCCCAATGGCGGCTTGCGAGTGCGTTTAAAGGTGCCGCTTTAGTGGAGAAAAT
>JAYGEB010000442.1:0-18760 GCA_046582595.1 Alphaproteobacteria bacterium
CCGGTTTCAAAGGCTGTCAAGGCGGCCTTCGGCCCCGCGCGAAGCGCGGCTGCGGCCTTGACAGCCTTTGAAACCGGGGCGACCCTGCCAGCAAGAACAGAATGGTTGAAACTAACGCCGGAAAAACCGTCGCAATTCCACCTGCCGCGTCCAGGAGCCAAAAAAATGTAGCGGGCACAACAAGCGCCCGCACGTCCTATTGACTGGACCCGGCGACCGCGCGGGCAAAATCGGGGGCGGCGAAGGGCTGCAGATCGTCGATGCCCTCGCCAATCCCGATATAGTGCACCGGCAGGGCGAAACGCTCGGCCACGGCGACCAAAACGCCGCCCCGCGCGGTGCCGTCCAGCTTGGTCATGGCCAGGCCGGTGACATTGCAAACTTCGGAGAACACCTCGACCTGCCGCAGGGCGTTCTGCCCGGTCGTGGCATCTAGCACCAACAGACAATCATGCGGCGCCCCCGCATCCAATTTCCCCAGAACCCGGACCACTTTCGCCAATTCGTCCATGAGGTCCGTTTTGTTCTGCAGGCGCCCGGCGGTGTCCACCAAAAGCACATCCGCGCCCCGCGCCTGGGCCTGTTTCAGACCTTCGTAGGCCACGGCCGCCGGGTCGGCGCCCACCTCGCGCCGGACCACCGCAGCGCCCGTTCTGTCACCCCAAATTTGCAATTGATCAATGGCCGCGGCGCGAAAGGTATCGGCCGCCGCCAGAACCACCGATTTGCCCTCGGCGGCCAGATTATGGGCGATCTTGCCGATGGTTGTTGTCTTGCCGGTGCCGTTGACGCCGACCACCAGGATCACATGCGGACGGCGGGCGCCGTCGATGCGCAGTGGCCGGGCCACCGGTTCCAGAATATCCGTCATTACGTCCGCCAGGGCCGCCTTGATCTCGTCCTCGCTGATTTCCTTGTCGAAGCGGTCCGCCGCCAGTTTGCCGCTGACCCGGGCCGCCACGGCGGGGCCCAGATCGGCGGCGATCAACAAATCCTCTAATTCCTCCAACGCCGCCCCGTCCAGCTTGCGCTTGGCGAAGACCGCCGTCAGGGAGGTGCTGAAACTGCCCGCCGTGCGGCTCAGGCCGGTTTTCAAGCGGGAAAACAGGCTTGGTTGTTCTTTCTTCATGCGGCCAGCCGTCCGATCAGGCGGTCCTCGGTCGCGGCCACGATATGCACGTCGACGATGCCGTTGGCCGGCGCCGAAGCCGCCGGCTGGTCAAGTTCGATCAAGGCAAACTGCTCGCTGCGTCCCACGCCCGGACGCTCCAATAACATGCGCCTGTTGGCGCCGACCTGGCCGGCCAGAAATGCGGCCAGGGAAGCCGCGCCCTTTTCCCGCAACAGCGCGGCGCGGCGGCGGCGTTCGGGGCCCGGGACCTGGGGCATGCGCGCGGCCGGGGTGCCCGTCCGCTCCGAATAAGGAAAGACATGCAAATAGGTCAGGCCGCAATCATCAATCAAGCTCAGGGAATTCTGGAACTGGGCCTCCGTCTCGGTGGGGAAACCGGCGATCAAATCGGCGCCGAAAACCATATCCGGCCGGCCCGCCCGCAAGCGCCGGCACAGCTCCACCGCCTGGGCCCGGTCATGACGCCGCGCCATGCGCTTGAGGATCAGATCGTCGCCCGATTGCAGGCTGAGATGCAGGTGCGGCATCACCCGTTCCTCGCGCAACAATATTTGTTCCAGATCCGGATCGATTTCGACGGCGTCCAGGGACGACAGGCGCAGACGCCGTAATTCCGGCACCGCCGCCAATAAATGGCTTAGCAATTTCCCCAGAGAGGAGCGGCCCGGCAAATCATCGCCGTAGGCGGTGATATCGACGCCGGTCAGGACTACTTCCCCATAGCCGTTATCGACCAGTGTCTGGATTTGCCGCACGATGGCGGCAATGGGTACGGAGCGCGAGGGACCGCGGGCAAAAGGAATAATGCAAAACGTACAACGGTGATCGCAGCCCTGTTGCACTTGCACGAAGGCTCGGGCGCGGCCGTCAAATCCCGGCACCAGATGGCCGGCCAGGCGCCGTACCGACATGATGTCGTCAACCAGAATTTTGCCTTCCAGGGGCGCGACGAAATTCACGCCTTGCAGTTTTTCCCGGTTGCCCAGTACCCGGTCCACTTCAGCCATGGCCGCGAAGGTTTCCGGTTCCAATTGCGCGGCGCAACCGGTGACGATGATGGTCGCCTGGGGCTGTTGCCGCCGGGCCTTGCGGATGGCTTGGCGCGCCTGGCGCACGGCTTCGGTGGTAACCGCGCAGGTATTGATGATGACCGCGTCCCGCAGCCCGGCCTCCCGCGCCTGATCGCGCATCACCTGGGCCTCGTAGGCGTTCAGGCGGCAGCCAAAATTGATCACCTCCGCTTCTTTCATGCCGCCCTTCATGCCGCCGGCCGCGCCGCCAGGCCCATGAGGCTGTCATCCAGAACACCGGAATAGGCCGTGGCCACGCCGCCGCTCATCAAGACATGGCCGTCGCCGTCCCGCCATTCGACGGTCATTTCGCCGCCATCGAGCTGTAAATGCGCGCGCCGTCCGCACTTGCCCCGGCGGTGCGCGGCGACCAGGGCGGCACAGGCGCCCGAACCGCAGGCCAGGGTCAAGCCGGCGCCGCGTTCCCAGACGCGGAGGCGCAATTGGTCCTGGCCCAGGACCTGAACGAAACCGATGTTGGCCCGTTCGGGGAACATTTCGTGGTGTTCGAGCGCCGGACCAACGTTGGCAATATCGATGGCCGTCATGTCATCGACAAAAAACACGGCGTGCGGATTGCCCATGCCCACGGCGCAGGGAGCGCTCAGGGCGGGTCCCTGATCAGGCTGAAATGACAAATCCAAACATAAACTGTCCATTTCGCGGGCCAGGGGAATATCATGCCATTCCAAATAAGCCGGGCCCATGTCGATCTCGATCAAGCCGTCGCCCGCCCGACGGCCGGCAAGCAGGCCGGCGCGGGTCTCTATCACCACGTGGTCCAGGCCGCTTTCGGCAAACAGCAGGCTGGCCACGCAGCGGGTGCCGTTGCCGCAGGCTTGCGCCTCGCTGCCGTCGGGATTGTGAATACGCATGTAAACATCGCCCCGTTCGGACGGCTCCAAGGAGATCACCTGATCACAGCCGACGCCTTTTTGCCGGTCCGCCAGGGTCCGCGCCAGGGGGCCGTCCACGCGTAATGAAGCGCGGCGCAAATCGAGCACCACAAAGTCGTTGCCCGCGCCATGCATCTTTAGAAATGGTTGCCCCGATACCGACATCATAAGCCGCATATAGGCAATTCCCAGGCTCAGGTCCAGAGCCTTGGCGGTAGGGTTTTCGACGAATTGAAAGGCGCCGCTCCGCCGCCCGTGGGAGGCCGCTGGCTTTTGAAATTCCAAGGGAGGTAGAAATGCTGACCGAGTTGGGTTAGGTCAATGGCAATAACGGAAGGACCAAGCCGCATGAAAATCAGATCGGTTGACGCCACCTGGCTGCGCGTGCCCATACCGGAGGAGCGGCAGCATACCTCCGACTTCGGGCGCATGCGTTCGTTTGATACCGTGCTGGTGCGGATCGAAACCGAGGGCGGCCTGGTGGGCCATGGCGAGGCCAAGGCCGGCGTGGGCAATCTCGGCGATGGCCGGGCCCTGGTGGCGCTAATCGGAGAGGAACTGGGCGAAAGATTGATTGGCCGCGATGCCCGCCGCATCGCCGGCCATTGGGAGGAAATGTACAACGGCGACCAGGCGCATTTCGCGATTGAACGTGGCCATGTCTTCCCCGCCCTAGGCCGGCGCGGCCTGACGATTTCGGCTATCAGCGGCATCGATATCGCGCTTTGGGATATCCTGGGGCAATCTCTGGGCGTGCCGGTCTGGCAGCTTTTGGGCGGCAAATGCCGGGACAGCCTGGCGGCCTACGCGTCGGGCGGTTGGGCACCGGCGGATGGCATTGGCGAACAATTGGCCGGCTATATTGAAACCGGCGGCTTCACCGCCGTGAAGATGCGGGTCGGTTCCGCCGACGGCGATGCCTTGTCCTCGGCCCGGCGCGTTGCCGCCGCCCGTGAATATCTGGGCGAGGATATTGCCATCATGGCCGATGCCCATGGCACCTTTGATTGCGCCGAGGCGAAGCGGTTCTGCCGTCTGGCCGCCGATTATAATCTGGCCTGGCTTGAGGAGCCGGTGACGGCGGACGATATCCCCGGCTGTGCCGAGGTCCGCGCCAGCACCGATATCCCCATCGCGGCCGGCGAGAGCATCTTCACCCGCTTTGACTACCGCGACCTGGCCCTGGCCCGCGCCGTGGACATTTTTCAGCCGGACCTGGCGATCTGCGGCGGCATCACGGAAGCCATGCGCATTGCCGCCCTTGCCGCCAGTCAGCAAATCCGTCTGGCTCCGCACATGTGGGGCGGGGCCATCATGTTCGCCGCCGGCCTGCAGATTTGCGCCACGGCGCCCGCTGCCTTTATTGTGGAATATTCCCTGGGGCATAATCCCCTGATGCATGACCTGGTGGCCGAGACCTTTCCCGTGGAAAATGGGCGTATCGAGATTCCCGACCGTCCCGGCCTGGGCCTGACCATCGATGGGGATTTTGTCCGCGCCCATGCGGTGCGCTGATTGAGTTGATGAGGAGACGATGGAATGAAACTTGGCATGTTCATGATGCCCTTGCACAACCCCGCCCGCAGTCTGACGGATGTTCTGGCGGAAGACCGGGAGGCGGTGATCCTGGCCGACGGGCTTGGCATGTCGGAGGCCTGGTGCGGCGAACATATATCCTCCACCGCCGAGCCCATCGCCTCCTCGCTGATGTTCTTCGCCTCGGTGATCGCGCAAACCAAGACCATTAATTTCGCCTCCGGCGTCCTCAACCTGCCGCAACAGCACCCATCGCAAGTGGCCGCCCAGGTTGCCAATTTCGATCACATGTCGCGGGGCCGCTATATCATGGGCATCGGACCCGGCGGTTTGGTCAGTGATTTCGAACTGCTGGGATTGACCGATGAAGCCCAACGCCGGGAAATGATGCTGGAGGCGATCGACACCATTCATAAAATCTGGTCCGGTGGCCCCGGCTATGACATCGACGGCAAATACTGGCCGGTCAAGATCAAGCAGGCGGTCATGCCCCATTTGGGCATCGGGCAAATGTGCAAGCCCTATCAACAACCCCACCCCCTTGTTTGCCTGTCCATTGTTTCCCCGCATTCATCATCGGCGACCCACGCCGCCCGGCAGGGCTGGGAGATCGTCTCCGCCAATTTCATTCAATCGCGTTATATTCAAAGCCATTGGCAGGCCTATCTGGAGGGCTGCGGCGATGCCGGGCGGCGGCCGGATCCGGGCGTTTGGCGCATCGCCCGCTCCATCCTGGTCACCGACGATGCCCAGCGGGCTGAGGACTATATCGCCGATCCGGACGGCGGTTTAAGCTTCTATTTCCGCTATTTCATGGATCTCTACCGCAGCCGGGGCATATTGAAAATGTTAAAACCCGACACGGACGTATCCGACGACGGCTTGCGGTTGGATGACGTCGTCCGTTCCATGGTGACGTTCGGCGACGTGGCAAGCGTATTGGATCAACTGGTGGCCTTGTGCGAGCAATGGGGCCCGTTCGGGACGCTGCTGATGGTCGGCCATGATTGGGATGACGCCCCGATCTGGCGCCGCTCCATGACGCTGCTGGCGGAACGGGTCTTGCCGCGGCTGAACCAACACCTGGAAAGCCGCTCAGCGGCCGAATAAGCAAGATGGGTCCGCGCCCCGGACTTGTGAGAAGCCTGGCCGGGGGCGTTTTGTTGATTTGTCTGGCGTTGTCCGTCGCCTATGTGTCCTTTTGGCGAGGTGACCGCGATGGTTTGAAGCATGCGGTGGGCCGGGATTTCATCAACATGTGGACGGCTTCGCGCCTGGTGGAGGCGGGACGCACGGCGGAAATCTTCGACCAGGATGGCTTCGCCGCCGCCCAGCGCCAGCACCTGGGCGCGGACTTCCCGTTCCATTTCTGGTCCTACCCGCCGCACGCCTTGCTGCTGACCTGGAAGTTTTCCGCCCTGCCGTACCGTTGGGCCTTCGCCGTCTGGACATTATCCGGCCTGGTCCTGATGTATTTTGCCGCGCGCGCATTCTGGCCGGCGGGTCCGTGGCCGTGGTTTTTGCTGTTGGCGCCGTCAAGTTTCGTGAATGTCTTCCTGGGCCAGAACGGGTTCCTGACCGCGGCCCTGGCCCTGGGCGGCTTCGCGCTGCTGCCTCGGCGGCCGGTCGTGGCCGGAATCCTGTTCGGCCTGTTGACGTTCAAGCCGCACTTGGGGATTTTGATCCCCATTGCCCTGATCGCCATGCGCCAATGGCCGGCCGCCGCCGCCGCCGCGCTGACCGCGGCCCTGTTCATCGGCGTTTCGGTGCTGGTTCATGGCGGCGATGTCTGGCTGTTGTTTTGGGACTCGACCATACCCTATCAGTTGCGTTTCATGGCGGAAGCCGAGGGGCCGTTCCAGGCCATGATGCCGAGCTGGTTCATGACGGGACGGCTGGTTGGGCTACCCCTTGGGCCGGTGCAGGCGGTGCAGGCCGTTCTGGCGTTGGCGGCGGGCGTTCTGGTCTACCGGGTCTTTCGCGGTGGCGGCGATTGGCGCCTGAAGGTTTCCCTGCTGTTCGTGGCGACCTTTCTGGCCTCTCCCCAGGGCTTCAACTACGACATGGGTCTGGTCTCGGCCGCCGCCCTTTGCCTCGGCGGGGCGGCCATGGAGCACGGCTGGCGGCGCGGCGAGTTCACGGCCGCCGCGCTGTGCTGGACCCTGCCCTTGACGGTAATGCCATTGAATGCCCTCGGCGCGCCCATCGGGCCGCTGCTATTGGCCGGCATGCTGGCCTAACTGTACCGGCGGTTGGTATAAGCCTGGAACCAGGCGGCCACGTCCCCTAGGGCTGGATGGACCAGGGCTTGATCGAGCAGGCGCCACAGGCGGGGCAAATGCTCCAGATAGCCGGGTTTCCCCCGCCCGGCCAAACGGTTGAAGACGGCGATCACCCGAATGTGCCGCTGCGCCGCCAGAATGGCGCAGGATGCCTCGAACGCCGCCTCATCCAGGTTGGGGAAGGCGGCGAGATATTTTTGCAGGCAGGCAATTGTCACCTCCCCATCGACATCGCGGCGGGCATCCTGCAACAACGATACCAGGTCGTAGGTCACCGGCCCGATGCCGGCATCCTGAAAATCGATCAGTCCGCAGGCCCGGACCGAGGACCGGTCGGCCAGATGAAACAGGTTGCCGGCATGGAAATCCCGCAGCAGCAGGGAGCGGGGCACCGCCATTGCCCTGGCCAAGGGCGCCTTCCAGGCCTGCCTGAAACTTTCGACAGCCTCGCCGGATTTACGGCTCGTCGTGGCCGGCGGACAGATTTCACAAAACAGCATGGTTTGCTCCAGGAACCGCTCCGCGCCGAATTCCGGCAGCCCGTCCGATGGCAAAAAATTTCGGTGCAGATGGATCAGCGCATCGACGGCCAGAAGGTACAATGGCCGTGCCGCCGCGCCGCCGTCCAACAGGGCGGCATAAGTGTCATCGCCAAAATCTTCCAGCAGAACCAGGCCGCGTTCCACCGCCCGGCCCAGGATCTTGGGCGCGGACAATCCCAGACCCGCCAACAGGTCGCCGATGGCGATGAATTCCGCCGTCATGCCGTCGGGCGGCGCCCGCATCAACAAGGCCGTATCGCCGCCTCTGCTCAATCGTTCATAACGTCGGCCCGAGGCATCGCCGGCAAGCGGTGACCGGCGGGCCTGGCCCCAGCCCTGCCGTTCAAGGAAGTCCCCGGCGTCCACGACATTCACCATGGGTTTCGCCAGCGCTCCGCCAAAGGGCCCATGGCGCACAATCGCAGGTGCCGGCCATCGCCGCCGTCGGTATCGGAAAAATGGATCTCTATGCGCTGGTCGGGCAGCCAGGCGCCCAATCGATCCGGCCACTCAATCAGGCAAATGCCGTCCGCGAAAGCGTCGTCGATGCCCAGTTCGACCGCCTCTTCCCGTGCGCTCAACCGAAAGAGATCAAAATGCCAGACCGTGCCCCGGCCGGTCTCATAGGTCAGCAACAGGTTGAAGGTTGGGCTGGGAATTTCATCCAGTACGCCGAGGGCGCGCAGGAAGCCTCGCGCGAACGTCGTCTTGCCGGCGCCCAGATCGCCGAACAGGCAAAATATATCGCCGGGCCGGCTCATCGCCGCGAGCGCGGCGGCCGCGGCTTCCGTTGCCGCCGGGCCAGGCAGAAGGCAGGCGGCCTCGGCTGTGTTTGAAGGCTTCAATCCCCAGCCCCGGTGCTGGCGGCGGCATCCGCGCGGTTCTGGCGCGGCGGCAGAAAACACGTCACCTTGGTGCCTTCGCCCAAAACCGATTCCAGCCGCACCCGGCCGCCATGTAGCTCTATGAAACTTTTGACCAATGACAGACCAAGGCCGACACCGCGCTGACGGTCGGACCGCGAGGACCGGCGGAATGTCTCGAACGCCAGCTTTTGATCGGCCTCGCTGATGCCGATGCCCTTGTCCGCGATGAACAATGCGACCTCGTCGCCATGATGCCGGGCGCCAATGGTGATCGTCCCACCTGCATCGGAGAACTTCAGCGCATTGCTCAACAGCCGGTACAGCACCTGTTTGATCCGCCGCTCGTCACCCTCGATAATGCCGAAATCGGCCGGGCAATCCAGGACCATCACCAGTTTCTGCTTGCTGGCCGGTTCCCGGGCCAGGGTCATGACATTCTCCAGCACCTCATGGACATCGAACCGGCCAAGTTCCAATTCCATCTTCCCGGCTTCAACGCTGGCCAGGTCGAGAATATTGTTGATCAGTTCCAGCAATTGGTTCGAGGAATACAGGATGTCGGCGGTGTATTCCTTTTGCCGTTCATTCAGGGCTCCAAAGAATTCATTGCCCAAAACTTCCGTGAAGCCGATGATGACGTTCAAGGGCGTCCGCAGTTCATAGCTGACATTGGCCAGGAACTCCGACTTCAGCCGGTCGGCGGCTTCCAGCGCCTCGTTCCGTTGCAACAGGGCCTGTTCCACATTGACGCTGTCCGTGACATCCATGTAGGTGAAAAGGGCATTGCCGTCCGGCAATGCGACCGAAGCGAAATCAATGACTGAATCGTCGCGCCGGCGCATGCGGCCGGAAATATTCTCCCGCGCGGTGGCTTGAGCGATCAGGATTTCACGCAATTCAGTCCAACCCCTGGTGCTCGCCAGGCTTCCCCGAACCGCCTCCACCACCTCGGATATATGGGGCTCGCCTTGCAGCATGGCCTCGTCCAAATCCCAAATACGGGCGAAGGCGGAATTGGCCAGCTTCAGGCGCCCATCGCCGCCGTACACCGCCACGCCCTCATAAAGGTTATCCAGGGATTCCTGCTGGACGGCGATCAAGGTATTGTAGGACCGCTCCAAAACCATGACGTCGGTAATGTCCTCGGCCAGAAAAAATAGGCCGCCAAAGGGGTGCGGGCCGACCACTTGGCGCAGGACACGTCCGTCGGGGGCGTAGATAACATCTTCGCGGGTTTCCAAAAGATCGGTATAGAGCCTCATGAAGCTCTGTTTGTAGGCCATGAAATCGGCTTGTTCGGGGATACGCCGGCCTTCGCGCAACTCGTCCAGAACCTCCGTATGGCTGGGGCCTCGGTTCAGCCAGTCCTCATCCATCTGCCACAACTCGGCATAGGCATTGTTGTAGTAATTCAGGCGCTTGTCCGGGCCAAAGATCGCAATGGCGGTGGAAAGGTTATTCAAGACCTCCGCATGGGCATCGATATGCCGGCTCAGCTCCACCTGGGCTTCCTCAATGTGGGTAACGTCATGGACGAAGCCGATGATGTGGCCGCCGCCGCCGCCACCTACCTCCGTAACTTCAAGTGCGCGGCGTTGGACGCCAACCACGAAATGCCGGCTTTCGGAGACGCTTTCGCCAGTTCCACGGACGGCCTCCGCCATGTTTCGCGCCTGATTGGGCATCAGCGGCGTTTCGATTTCAATACCCTTCGCCGCAAGAACTTCCGCCACGGTTGAATTCACCAATGCCGCATAGGCCTCGTTGCACCAATCCATGACCAGATCGGCGTCACGCCGGTAGAGGGGCACCGGCAGATCCGCCAGCAGGGCCGTATAGCTGTCCAGTTTCGCGGCCGTCCGGGCCAACTCCTCTTCCCCCCGCCGTTGCGCCGCCCGCGCCGCGTGGGCGATGGCGCCGATGTCGCGCAGCCAGATGATCGCCGCGAAGGTGCCGTTCACGTCGCCGGGCCGGCCCTGGACTTCAAGGATCGTTTCACCGCCGGCGACCGTCAGTTCGCGGTGAAATATTGCGCTCTCCTGGCGCAGGGCGGTGACTTTTTCAACTAAATCGGAAAAATCCTCGGCCGCCAGGAACGGCGACAAATCCTCCAGCGAGGTGATATCGCCGGCCGAAAGATCGAATAGGGTTTCCAGGCTGCGGGACCAGATATTTCCGTCCGGCAGCCATGCCATGAAGCCGCCATCGCCCAAGGATTCCAAGGCATGTTGACGGGCCAGCAGCACGGCGGCGGCGCTGCCGGCCCGCGCCAGGCGCCGTTCGCTCTTGCGTCCCCGCCACCATAGCGCGCCCGCGAGCGCAAAACCCAGCGCCGCCGCCACGGCATACAATGCAGCCCAGCCGGCCATCATCCGAGCCCTCGAATTATCCCTTCAGAACGGGAGCTTAAGCTCCGCGCGCCGGCAAAACAAGCGAGCCTAAAGCCAGCTCAATAGCGGTAATATTCCGGCTTGAAGGGGCCTTGGATTTCGACGCCGATGTAGCCGGCCTGATCGTCACTCAGCTTGGTCAGATGCACGCCCAGTTTGGCCAGATGCAAATCGGCGACTTTTTCGTCCAGATGCTTGGGCAGGGTGTAGACCTTGCGCTCGTATTCGGCGTGCCGTTCCCACAATTCGATCTGGGCCAGAACCTGATTGGTGAACGAGGCGCTCATCACGAAACTGGGGTGACCGGTGCCGCAGCCCAGGTTCACCAGGCGCCCCTCGGCCAGCACGATCAGACGCTTGCCGTCGGGAAATTCCACTTCATCGACCTGGGGCTTGACGTTGTGCCAGGGGTGATTGCGCAAGGCGCCGATCTGGATTTCGCTGTCGAAATGGCCAATGTTGCAGACAATGGCCCGATCCTTCATCTCCCGCATATGGTCGATGGTGATGACATCCTTGTTGCCGGTGCAGGTGACGAAAATATCGCCCTGAGGCGCGGCCTCCTCCATGGTGACGACCTGATAGCCCTCCATGGCCGCCTGCAGGGCGCAGATGGGATCTATTTCGGTCACCATCACGCGGGCGCCCTGGCTGCGCAGGGAGGCGGCCGAGCCCTTGCCCACATCGCCAAAGCCGCAGACCACGCCGACCTTGCCGGCCATCATCACGTCGGTCGCCCGCTTGATGCCGTCGACCAGACTTTCCTTGCAGCCGTACAGATTGTCAAATTTGGACTTGGTGACCGAATCGTTGACGTTGATGGCGGGAACGACCAGCGTGCCGTCCCGCTCCATCTCGTACAAACGATGCACGCCGGTGGTGGTTTCCTCGCTCAAGCCGCGCACGTCCTTCATCAGTTCGGGATATTTTTCATGCATCAGGCCGGTCAGGTCGCCGCCGTCATCCAGAATCATGTTCGGGCGCCAGCCGTCGGGGCCTTCGATGCTCTGTTTAATGCACCACCAAAATTCTTCTTCCGACTCGCCCTTCCAGGCGAAGGTGGGGATCTCCGCCACCGCCATGGCCGCCGCCGACTGGTCCTGGGTGGAAAAGATATTGCAGGACGACCAGCGCAATTCCGCGCCCAGGGCCAGCAAGGTCTCCATCAGCACGGCCGTCTGAATGGTCATGTGCAGGCAACCCGCGATCCGGGCGCCCGTCAGGGGCTTGGAGGCGCCGAATTCGTCGCGGAGCGCCATCAGCCCCGGCATTTCCGTCTCGGCGATGGCAACTTCCTTGCGGCCCCAATCGGCCAGGGAAATATCGGCAACCTTGTAGTCGGTGAACGTGCTCATGGATGGTCTCCCGGAGGGCCGGCCCCGCGACCGTGGGCAACGCGGATTTCAGGCCCCAAGTCGCCTATATGCGACGGTTAAAACATTTCTGTCGAAGTCTGCGCGCTATGTAGCAAAAGGGCCCTTTCCGTGCAAGCATAATAAAATCTTTATATGTTTAATCGTTCATTTACTATTTATGCGCAGCGCCAAAACGAAGACCAAGCCGCCGAGAGCCAGGGCCGCCAGCCACCAGGTCTGCCAAATGCCGAAACTCAGATTGGCGACCGTCAGGGCGGACAACAATAAACCGGTCGCGGCCGCCCGTGCCGCCCGGTTTGGCATGGCGCCCGCCCGCAGCCACAGCCCGGCCAGAAAAATTGCCGCGAGCACCGCGCCGACGGCGCCCAATTCCAGCCAGATTTGCAAAAAGGCATTATGGGGGTGCATGTTCATGACATTGCCGCCGCCCGCCAATTTGGTATCGCCGCCGGGAATGCGCCGCGCCGCATCCAGGCCCCAGCCCATGACTGGCTTATCCGCGATCCGCTGGGCCGTAAAGTTCCAGATGTGCAGGCGGTGCAGGGCGGAATAATTCGCCTCGTCGAAATACGGCGCCAAATTCTTCGGCGCCAGCCACGAGCTGGGCAGAACCGGGGCGGCCAGCACGCCGGCCGCAATCACCAGGGCCAAGACGCGCGGCAACCTCCGCCCCGAAAACCAGGCCAGAACGGCGCCACTCAAGGCCAGAACGGCCGCCACCTGATTACTGCTCGAGACCCCCGCCATGACCACGGCAAATGCCGCCAACAGGGCGCCCAAGGCCCACCGCCGCCGCCCCTGTTGCCACAACACCAGGGCCGTGGGCCAAGCCGCCAGCAACAAGACGATCCCGGAACGGTTCAGGACGGTCAGATCGAAATCCTGGGGCCGGCCTTGCCAGACCAGCCAATCATGGCCGGCCGCGCCCGAGAAAGTTTCGAAACCCAGCAACGCAACCGCCGCGGCGAAAGACCAGACAAGGGTCTTCCGCAACGGGTCTTTGTCGCCGGCCTCCAGCCTTTTCAAGCCATCGAGCAGGATCAGCGTCGCCAGCAACACGCCGGCCAGTTTGGCGAAGGTCGCCAAGGCGGCCATGCCGTCCATGGCCCACAGGCCGGACAGCAGGGCCCAGAGGGCGATCAGGCCGGCCAGCACCGCGCCGGCGCCTCGCAGGGGACGGCGCCAGTGCCCGTCGCGCCAGTGCAGTGCCCATCGCCACAGCGCCACGGCCAAAAGCAGCGGCGCCAGAGCCTTGGGCGCGATCACGCCGAGGGGGGCAAACAGACCGGCCAGAAGAAACAGGGGCAGCGCCTTGGATGCGGGCATTATTTCCGTGCCCTCACCGCGTCATAGGTGGCCAGGGTATCGGCGACAAAGGCCTCTACCGTGAATTCATCCAAAGCCAGTTGCCGGGCCGCCCGGCCCATGGAACGGCGCAAACCGGCGTCGTTGAGCAATTTTCCGATCGCCGCCGCCGTGGCCGGACCGTCGCGCGCGGGAACCAGAAATCCACTTTCCCCATGGCGCACGACTTCGCGGCAGCCGGGCACGTCGGCGGTGACGATGGGCAGGCCGCAGGCCGCCGCCTCGATCAAACCGCGCGGCAGCCCCTCCCGGTAAGAGGGCATGCAGACGATGTGGGCTTGCGGCAGGACTTGCGGCATATCGGTGCGAAAGCCCCACCATTCCACCACGCCCTCGGCCTCCCAGCCCCGGATGGCGGCCTCCGCCACGTCGGTGGGGTTGGCGGGATCCCGGCGGCCGACCAAAATGAAACGCGCTTGGGCGCCGTCCGCCTTCAGGGCGCGGGCGGCATGAATAAACTCATGCACTCCCTTGTCGCCCAGAATGCGCGCCGGGAACATGACGGTGATGGGGCCGTCGGGCGCCGGCGCGGGGGCGAAGGTGGTCATATCCACGCCGCAGCCATTGATCATCACGGTGATGTCGGGGCGGACCAGGCGGCGGTCTAAAAACATGCCCAGGTCATCGGGGTTTTGAAAGATTACCCGGGCATTGGGGTGGCCCAGGGCATAGCGGTACAGCGGCATGATGAGCGTGCGGATTACTCTGGCCGGCACGTCATCGCGAATGAACAAAAATCCCATGCCGGTGATGGCATGCACCACCGCCCGAACGCCCAGGAGGCGCGAGGCCAGGCCGCCGAAGATCACCGGTTTCATGGCCACGTGGTGCACCAGGTCCGGTTTGATGCGCCGGATCAGTTGAAAGCACCGGGCCAGCAGACGCAGTTCGCCAGCCAGGCCGCGGCCGCCCCGCTTCAGCGGCAGATCGTGGTATTGAAAGCCGGCGCCCTCGATGACCGCGACCGGACCGTCTTCGTGGGGCGCGGCGACATGAACCTCATAGCCGGCTTTTTGCGCCGCCAGGGCCACGGGCAGGCGATGGGTGGTGAAGAACAGCGCTTCGTTCATCAAGAACAGCAGGCGCGGCGGGCTCATGAAGTCTGGCCGTCCCGCCAGGACTGGAACATCAGGATATCCCACAACCGATGCTGCCAGTTGCGCCGCCCCGACAAATGTTCGGCCCAGGTCCGGCGGATCGGCTCCGGATCGAAAAAACCATCGTCGCGCAGACGCCGGGGCGCCAGCAAATCCTCGGCCCAATCCCGCAGGGGCCCGCGCAGCCAGTCATGGATCGGCACGGCGAAACCCATCTTGGGCCGTTCAATCAACGCCCGCGGCACATGGCGATAGAGCACCTGGCGCAGCAGCCGTTTCGATTGGCCGCCCTCCAACTTCATGGCCAGGGGCAGGGACCAGGCGAAGGCCACCACCCGGTGATCCAGCAATGGCACGCGGGCCTCAAGACCGACCGCCATGGAGGCCCGGTCGACCTTGGTCAGGATATCGTCGGGCAGATAGGTCATGGCGTCCAGATACATCATGGCATGCGCCGGGTCCGCCAGCTCGGCGCCCTGGGGGCCGGGCAGATCGCCGGTGCGGCCCAGCACCATTTCCGCCGCCCCGGCCCAATGGCTGGTCAGCCCCTCATACATCTGGCCGGCATCGCGGGCATGCAGGACGCCGGCCAGTTTATGCAGTTTGTCGCCCGGATTGCGCTGGCCCAGAAGCTTGGCCAGGCGGTCCCACTGGTGCGGTGGCAGCGCCGTTAGCAGGCCGGCCAGGGCCGGCTTCATGGCGTCGGGCAACCAGCGGGTGGCCTTGATCACGCGCTCCACCCAAAGGTAGCGGTTATAGCCACCGAACATCTCGTCGCCGCCATCCCCCGACAGCGCCACGGTGACCTGCCGCCGGGCCATTTTCGAGACCAGACAGGTGGGAATTTGCGATGAATCGGCGAACGGCTCGTCATAGATCCGGCCCAGCCGGGGCACCACGTCCAGGGCGTCCGCCTCGCTAACATAAAGCTCGTGATGGTCCGTGCCCAGATGCCCGGCCACCGCCCTGGCATCGACCGCCTCGTCATAGCCGGCATCGTCGAAGCCGATCGAGAAGGTCTTGACCGGCCGGCTGGATTGCCGTTGCATCAGCGCGGTGACGGTGGAGGAATCGATCCCGCCCGACAAAAATACCCCCAACGGCACATCGGCGACCATGCGGCAGCGCACGGCTTCCCCCAACAGCCTTTCCAATTCCGCCGCCGCCTCCCGCTCATCGCCCTGAAACGGCGCGGCCTGACCGGCTTCCGCGACCCGGCGCAAGGTCCAATAGGGCGAAACATCAATATCGCCCGCCGGCCCGCAACGCAGGATCGTTCCCGGCGGCAGTTTATGAACGCCTTCATAGATCGTTTTGGGGGCCGGCACGCAGTTACGCTTCAGGTAGAGGGCCAGGGCATCCCGGTCGATCGCGCCGGCAAACGCCGGATGGGCCCGCAGGGCATGCAGTTCGGAGGCGAAAAGCAGATGCCCGCCGAATTGCGCATAATACAACGGCTTGATGCCCAGCCTGTCGCGCACCAGGATCAAGGTTTGTTCGCGGCGGTCCCAAAGGGCGATGGCGAACATGCCGACAAAACGGACCACGGCGGCTTCAAGCCCCCATTCGACAATGGCGGCAAGGATTATTTCGGTATCGGAATGGCCTTTGAATTGGTGGCCCTTGGCCTCCAATTCCCGGCGCAGTTCGGGGAAATTATAGACCTCACCATTGTAGGCAATGACATAGCGGTCATCGTGGGAGGTCATGGGCTGGGCGCCCGCGGCGGAAATATCGATGATCGCCAGGCGGCGAAAGCCCAACCCGATACCGGCCTTGGCGTCGATCCATTGGCCATCTGAATCCGGGCCCCGGTGGCGCAGGGTGTCGGCCATGGCCTTGATCCGGCGGCCAAGAACATCGGCCGAGGTGGCCGGCTCGAACTCCAGCGATCCCGTCAGGCCGCACATTCAGTTATCCACCGCCAGATCAAGCGGGGAAAAGTCGATGCCCGGATAATGGCGGGTCAGGGCGCCGATGCTGGATTTTTGGTCTTCATTCAACTCCGATGCGCCCCGTCCGGCGACGCCCCGGTTGAACCGGCTGCCATCGCCCCGGGCCAGGATCAACGCTTGCTCGATGGCGCCATCATCCTTCGTCAGCCCGTGAAATGACAGGATTTGGCGAACCGTGTTCAGGCCATCGGCGGCCAGGCCCTCATAGCGCAGCCACAGACAATCCTGCCCGGCCCGCCGCCAATCGGCGACGAAACGGATATACCAGGGCATGGCCAGGTCGATCACCATGTCCAGGCGTTCGCCGCGCGGCCGCTGCTTGAAATCTTCGGGCACATTCAACAGCGGGGTTTGAGTTGACTCATTTTCCAGGTGATCGGTCAAACTGACCACGGCGTCATGGGCATTGCGGGTCAGGATAACCGGACGGATGGCGAATTCCTTCATCAAGGCCAGGTTTGGCGCGCTGGGCCGGGTGTGTTGATGGCTGATCACATTCATGGACCAGGCATCGATCAAGTTCGGCAGGTACAAATCCTGTTCGTTGAGCTGGTGATAGCCGAGAAAGAAATGCTGGTAGCCGGTGACCGCGCCCAGCGCCTTGACCAGAAATGTGGAACCGGATTTCGGCAGGGCGGAAATGAAGATTGTCTTGCCACGGCGGCCAAACAGTTTTTTCAGACGCAGGTTCAGGCGCAGGCCACGCATCGAGGTGGTCTTCAGGCCGCGTTCCAGACGTTGCGCGGGGGTGCGGCTCATGTTTTGGCGACCCTTCCGTCAAGCCATTGACCGCCCGGCATTATTCGCTTAATAGCCCGGCACCGGTCACGGCATGGCCCACGGAACGCGCGAACCGCCCAATGAAATTGCGTCCGAAAAAATTGAGACTGTCCCTGCTGCCATCGAAGCAATTGCTTTGGCTGTGGCTTTGGCGGGAGATGCGGGCCAGCCGGGGCAAGGAATTTGGCATCGATGCCGGCTGTGGCCTGATGCAGAACCGCGCGCTGTTCGACACGGCCTATTATGTGGGGATCGACGTTGACCAGGAACGGCTGGATGCCGATCGGGTCCGATACCCGGGCGTGCGCACGATTTGTTCCGAGATTGAGAAGGCGCCGGAACTGCTGGATCGGCTGGGCGATGTGGTGTTGTGCGTGCAGGTCATGCACAACCGCCACTTCGTGACCGGGCGCACCATCCCGACGATCGCCGCCTTGTGCCGCATGCTGCGCCCCGGCGGCCTGCTGATTTTCAATATCGGGGCGCGTAACATGCCTTTCGAAGACAAGATCGACAGCCTTTTGGAGGGCAAGTTCGAGCGGATCGATAAACGGCCCTACGGCGCATTTTCCGCCAAGGAAAGCTATTTTTCGCCGGTGCTGGCCGGGCTGATGTTTCTTTCGCCGTCCCTGCGCCTGTGGGGCGGGGCGGGCAAGATCCTTTACATCTGTCATGGCCGAAAATAATTTTGGCCGGCCTTCATTGTTCTTCGACATCCGCCAGCTCGATTTTCTCAATGGTTTTGCCGACGCGGTAGATGGCGTCCGCATGCCTGATCGTGGATAGGCGGTGGGCGATCATGATCACCGTGGCCCGGCCCTCCAGCGCCTGCACGGATTGCCGCACCAGGCGTTCGGATTCTTCGTCCAGGGCCGAGGTCGGCTCATCGAAGATGAAGATATCCGGTTGCCGCAAAATAACCCGCGCCAGGGCCAGGCGTTGGCGCTGACCCACCGATAGCGCGTTGCCGCGGTCGCCCAACTCGGTGCCGTATTGTTGCGGCAGGCGCGTGATGAACTCGTCCGCATGGGCCATTTTGGCGGCGGCGATACAGGCCCCATCGGTCGCCGCCGGCCAGCCCATGCGAATGTTTTCCAACACCGTGGTATTGAAGATTTCCGGCTCCTGGGTCAGATAACCGATGCGTTGCCGCAATGAGGCTAGGCTGTAATCTGTGATGGCATGACCATTCAGCAAGATTTCCCCGCGTTGCGGTTTGCGGAAACCGATGAGGATATCCATCAAAGTTGTTTTGCCGCCGCCCGAAGGCCCCACCAGGGCCGTGGTCCGGCCCTTTTGAATGGTCAGATCGACGCCGTCGAGGACCACGCGCCCGTCGGCATAAGAAATGGCGATATCCCGGAAAACCAGATCGGTCTCCAGGCCCTCGAAGGTCAGGCCGGTTTCAAGATCTTCCCGGTTCGGCGCGTCCTCGAGAAGTTCATAAATCAGGTGCAGCGACGGCAGCGAGGC
>JAYGEB010000496.1:0-9102 GCA_046582595.1 Alphaproteobacteria bacterium
ACGCCGTGATGAGCGCCGTCGGCTACAACTTCCGCCTCATCCTCAAGTGGCTGAAGGCTTTGTTGGGCAAAATCATCGCCGCCATTTGGGCCGCCATGATACCGTTCTCAGCACTCAGAGCCGCTTCTTAACAGACGACTACTTGGCGACGGCTACGACCGCGAAATTTGGGAAAGCCACCTCGAAGACCTCTCATCCCGCAAACCTTTTCGCGACTTTACCTATTTAAGGGTGGGCGAGGGCGTCGATTCGAAATGGCTGAGCACAAGCGGCAAACCAATTTTTGACGCCGGCGGCGTTTTCCGCGGCTATCGCGGCTCGGGGACCGATGTAACGGAGTTGAAGCAACGCGAGATCGCGCTTCGTAAAAGCGAAGAGAGCCTTCGTGAGATTCTGGAAAAAAGTCCCATAGGCGTCGCGATTGTTGTTCACACGCGCAGTAATGGTCATGTCGAGGCCAAACGCCTGTTCGCCAATGACGCGCTCACCAAGATGTTTGGCGGAACCTCCCCGGACGAAATGGTCGAGTCCGAAATATCGGGAACCTGGGCCGATATCGATCAATTTTACCAGGCCAACGAGGCCATGCAGAATGGCGTCGATCTGGTCGATTTCGAGGCCCGGAGAATGCGCCTTGACGGGACCGAAATGTGGCTTTCGATGCATACCCGGCCGGTCAGCTTCAACAATCAGGCCTGCACCATGGTCTAGCATTTTGATATTACCGAGCGCATGCAGGCGGAGGAAAGTTCCCGCCAACTGGTCGTCGCCATCAACGCCATGAGCGATTCCGTCAGCCTGCATGATAACGAAGACCGGATGGTGTTTTGCAACGATCAGTTTCGGGTACTCAATAGCGCGGCGCCGGAGATGTTTGTCCTGGGCATCACGTTCGAAGAACAAATGAAGGCCATCCTGGCCCACGGCCTTGTCCCCGAGGCCGTTGGCCAGGAGGAAGATTGGTTGCGCCGGCGCCTTGATCACCGCCGCGATCCCAAAGGGCCGTTCGAGTTGCAGCGCGAAGACGGCGCTTGGATGCGCGTTAGCGAACAACCGCTGCCCGATGGCGGGATGGTCACATTGGCGATCGATGTCACGGATAGCAAGGGTGTCGAGGAACAGTTGCGTCAGGCGCAAAAGATGGAAGCCGTCGGCCAACTCACCGGTGGCATCGCGCATGATTTCAACAACATACTGGCCGCCGTTATCGGCAATCTTGATTTGCTCCAAGACAGCGAAGCCATCAAGGACGCCGACGATCATGAGAGCATCGCCATCGCCCTAAGGGCGTCGCTCAGGGGCGCCGAGCTAACCCATCGCCTGCTGGCATTCTCGCGGCAACAGGATTTGGACGCCAAAATAGCCGACATCAACCACTTATTGCCGCACTTCCACCAGTTGGCCGAGCGTACGATCGGCGAAGACATCGCCATCAAGATAATATCGGCGGCCGAACTTTGGCCGACCATGGTCGATGCCGGACAACTGGAAAGCGCGCTATTGAATTTGGCGATCAACGCCCGCGACGCCATGCCCGACGGCGGGCTTTTGACCACCGAAACGGCAAACCGGACCCTTGAACAAGACGACACCGAAAGATTCGATGATTTGGCGCCCGGAGATTACGTGACGGTCTCCGTTGGCGATACCGGCACCGGAATGCCGGCCGATGTGCTCGCGCGGGTGTTCGAGCCATTTTTTACGACCAAGGATATCGGTAGAGGCAGCGGCCTGGGTTTGAGCATGGTGTTCGGCTTCGCCCGGCAATCGGGGGGCCAAGTTTCGATTTACAGTGAAGAAGGAGAGGGCACGACGGTCAGCATCTATCTGCCCAGGGCGGAACAGGCGAGGGAATCCGAAAGCGCCAACGGAGTGGATGAGCAGTTCAAGCCGACCGGCCATGAGACCATCCTGGTGGTGGAGGATGACGATGATGTCCGGAAATACCTTGTGACCGTGCTCGGCCGCTTCGGCTATTCCGTCCTGCAGGCCGAGGACGGACCGGCGGCATTGGAGATCATGGCGGCCGCCGATGCGATCGATCTGCTGTTGACCGATATGATCCTGCCCCGGGGCATGAGCGGGCGCGATGTCGCCGCCGCCTTCCACAAACACCATCCGGCGGCCGGTGTGCTGTATTCATCGGGCTATACACGGGAAATCCTCAATCGCCGCGGCAACCTTGATGAAGGCGCGGCGCTTATGAGCAAGCCCTATCAGACCGCGGCCTTGGCCCAGCGGGTGCGGAAAATGCTGGACGGCGAAAACTGATGTTCATGGCGGGGCGAAGCCGCGAAAGCACGGGCTCAGGGCTCAAATACAAGCCTGGTTGACCGACGTTATTGATTGACGGCGATATCCTCGGGACCGGCTTCCGGCAAGACCTGGTTGCGGCCGGCGGCCTTGGCCCGATAGAGGGCGGTGTCGCTCCGTTCAATGAGCGCATCGAGCGGCTCGCCCGAACGATAAAACGCCACGCCGGCGGAAATCGAGATGGTGGCGATCACTTCACCGGAGCGTTTGCGGACAAGGCGCTTTTGCGTCACCGACTTGCGGATTTGGTCGGCAATTTTGAGAGCGTCCCGCTGGCCGGCGCCCGAAAGAATAATCGCGAACTCCTCGCCGCCGTAACGGGCGACGACATCGCGGCCCTTGACGCCGTCCTTCAGGGTCCGGGCCACGAGCCGCAAGACCTGATCGCCCACCTGGTGGCCATGGGTGTCATTGAAGGCCTTGAAATGGTCGATATCGAACAGCAGCAGAGACACCTCTTCACCCGTCATTTTGGATTCTTCAGCCATCTCGCGCAGCCTGATATCGAAAAATTTCCGGTTGCCGATTTCGGTCAAGGCATCCGTCGTGGCTTCTATCTTGACGGATTCCAGATTGCCGCGCAGGGTTCGGATGTCGCTGGTTGACTGCTCCAGTTGCTGACGGAGCAGATCGTTCTGCGCCTGCATCTCTTGGGTTTGACGCAGCATTTGGGCAATCAAGGCCTGCGCTTCTTCACCGCCATCGCCCAGGATCTTGCCACTGAATTCGGCCAAGGCGTCACTGTAGGCGTTCGCGCCCACATTGGCGGTTTGCAGGACAGCCTCCATCCGGCCGGCGGATTCCACCATCTCGTCACCGGCGGCAATGACCTGCCCGGCCGTATCCAGATCATCCGAATATTCCTCGCTTGAAGCCTGGACGCTGTCTTGAAGGCGGGTGTCCGATGTCATGTTAGCTTCTGCCTTCTAGTTTGATATCGAAACGAGATTTTCGACCCACCCATTAATGACGGATAGAAGCTAATTTCTGATTAAGACCTTCGTTGTAATCATTCCTGAAAGGCGAAAAATGGCCGACCAAACCGCTTAGGCAGGGCCATTCATCAATCCCCGGATCGTAACATCGGCGATCCCTAGACCGCGTTCGACAACCCGTGCCTCCCAATCCCGGTCATCAAGGCAAAATGCCAACTTGAAGGCCGCCGTGATCTCGCCGCCGTCCCGGCCATCGCCATGCCACCACAAGGCGTGCTCGTCCCGCAGCGCGGCCAGAACGCCGTCGAAGGGCAGGGTGCCGAACTCCAGCGTCAGGCAGATGACCCGAGCCGGCGCCAGGGCCTCCATGGCGCCATGACCGGTCTTGCCGTGGTTGATTTTGGTGGCCGCGGCGGTCATATCGCCGCCCCACCATTGCCGGGCCAGGTCGTATTCCTCGCTGCCTTGGCGGTGATAGCACATGAGGCTGCCATGGCCCGGCGGGCCCAGTCCGGTATGAATGTCCACATAGGCCGCCAACTTCACCTTCCCCAGCAGTTTGGGCAGGTATTCGCGCAGGGCGCGATTGGACCAGGCCGGCATGCGGCCGCCATAGAACATCCCCTCCGGCGCGCCATATTGCCCGCCAATGGCCCGCATGACGTTGAATTGGCCCATTTCAGTGATGAGCCGCTCCATTTCCTTGTCGCTCGCCGTCCGCGCGGGACCGTCAAGGGCGGTGGCGGCCATGGCGGGACCGAGTTTGGCGTAGCCTTCGTTGTGGGGGTGTTCGCCTTCGTGATCGATGAAGTTGCGGTTCAGATCCACGTTGTTTTCATTGACCCGGCGCAGATGGGCGAAGCCGAAGGCGTTCAGGCCATGTACCAGCACCACCGCCAGATTATCCGGCAGGACCGCCCGGCTCTCCAGCCAGGCGCATTGAATGGCCGAGCCGGCGAAACCCTCGGCGCCATGGGTGCCCGAGACCATGATCAAGGCCCGTTCCGCGTCCGCCGGTCCGAGCCGGAGAAATTCCGTGCTCAGCGCCAGGCCATCGGGACCGGGCGCGGGATTGTGGGCCCGCGCCAAGGCGCCGCCGGAGGCTTCGGCCAGGCGCAGAAAATAATCCCGGCAGGCGGCATAGTCGGGTCTGAAATGGCTCAACTTTCCGCCAGGCCCCGGATGGTCCGCCGGGCGATATCCAGGCCGCGCTGCCAGATATCGGCTTTCCATTGGCCGTCCTCGCCGTAAAACACGGCGCGGACCTCCCGTTTGATAATCCGGCCGGCGGGCGAGGCGACATCGCCATGCAGATACAGCCAATTATCGGCGCGCAGGGCTTGCAGCACTTGCTCGGCGGGCAAGGTGCCGTATTCGACGGCGATGGTGGTGCATTCGGTGGCGCTCAGCAGGCCGGCGTAGCCGCCCTCGATCGTGCCTTGTACGTCCGCCGAGACACTGTCGCCGGACGCCGGCGTCGCGACCCCATCGCCATACCAGGCCACGGTGCGCAGATGTTCCGCCCCACCCGACACATCGACCGAGATCAATTCGGCCTGGCCCCTGGGGCCCAGGCCAGTGTGAAAATCAATCAACGCCACATGGCCGCGCCGCATCAGATGTTCGTTCGCCAGCGCCTCGATGGTCCGCCGTGACCAGGTCGGCGCCTGGCCGCCGAAGAACAAACCGTCCGGGTGGTGATGCTGGCCGATGCTGACGGCGGCCTGGAAGGCGGTCATGCCGTTCCGCCCGATGAAATCCTGGATCGCCGTATCGGCGGCCTGGCGCGCCGGGCCGTCCCAATCTTCGGGCACCAGCCAGGGGTGGACCTCCTCGTAGGCCGGATTGTCCGGCAAGGGTTGATCGAAATCGATGAAATTGCGGTTCAGGTCCACGTTGTCTTCCGTGACCCGGCGTTCATGGGCGAAGCCGTGGGGGTTATGGGCATGCACCAGCAGAATGGCCATGCCGGCGGGCAGTTCATGGTGCAGACCGCTGTCCAAAAAGCCGATCTGACAGCCCGAACCGCAAAACCCTTCGACGCCGTGAGTGGCGGATGAAACCACCACGACCCGTTCCGCATCGGCCGGTCCCAAATAGGCCAGATCGGTCGCCAGATCACCGCCGTCCGGGCCTTTCAGGGGATGATCATGGGAATGCACCACGGCCCCCGCCGCCCTGGCCGCGCCCAGGAACTTCGCCCGCGCCTCGCCGTAGCTGGCGGAGAACCAATCATCGATCGCCATTGCCGCCTAGTTCCAGCGGCGCAGTTCCAGCCGCCCGATCTGGGCGCGGTGAACCTCATCGGGGCCGTCGGCGAAGCGCAAGGTGCGGGAATGGGCATAGGCATGCGCCAGGTTGAAGACCTGGCTGACACCGCCGCCGCCATGCACCTGCATGGCCATATCGACCACGCGGCAGGTCATGTTCGGCACCGACACCTTGATCATGGCGATTTCCTTGCGCGCCTCCTTGTTGCCCACTCTATCCATCTTGTGGGCGGCGTACAGCACCAGCAGCCGGTTGGAATCAATGGCGATGCGCGCCTCGGCGATGCGCTCGGTGGTGACCGATTGCTCGGAAATCAACTTGCCGAAGGCAAAGCGGGATTTGGCCCGCTTGCACATGCTCTCCAGGGCGCGCTCGGCGACGCCGATCTGCCGCATGCAGTGATGGATGCGTCCCGGACCAAGCCGCCCCTGGGCTATCTCGAAGCCGCGGCCCTCGCCCAGCAGGATGTGGTCGGCGGGGACGCGGACGTCCTCGAACAGCACCTGGCCATGGCCATGGGGCGCATCGTCGTAGCCGAAGACATGCAGCATTTTCTCGACCTTGATGCCCGGCGTGTCGCGGGGCACCACGATCATGGATTGCTGGCGGTAACGGTCAGGATTGTCCGGATCGGTCTTGCCCATCAGGATCAAAACCTGGCAACGGGGATCGCCGATGCCGGAGGTCCACCATTTGCGCCCATTGATGACATATTCATCACCCTGGCGCACGATGGCGGTCTCGATGTTGGTGGCATCCGAGGAGGCCACGGCGGGTTCCGTCATGGCGAAGGCGGAACGTATCTTGCCGTCCAGCAGGGGCTTCAACCAGCGTTCCTTGAGCTGATCATTGGCATAGCGGGTAAACACTTCCATGTTGCCCGTATCGGGCGCCGAGCAGTTCGTGGCTTCGGCGGCGATGGGCGAACGGCCCATGATCTCGCACAGGGGCGCATAATTCAGGTTCGACATGGGCTCGACTTCATCGCTCTCCGGCAGAAACAGGTTCCACAGGCCGATTTCCCGGGCCTTGAGCTTCATTTCCTCCAAAACCGGGGGCACGCTCCAGCGCTCTTCGGCGCTGTCGAGTTGCTCTTGATAGACCTCCTCGTTCGGGTACACCGTATCGTCCATGAACTTCAGCAGCCGCTCTTGCAGTTCCTTCGAGCGGTCCGAATAATCCGGAATCATCTGTTGCCTATCCTTCCGTGCGGGCACGGCCATGCCCAGGCTTGGCCGTTCATATTTCCATGTTGCGTCAATGTAACCCTTGTCTCGGCCCAAGTCTTCCATGAGTTCGGAGCTGGGTATGTGCTATGTTGTCACAGCGTGAAATTTGTGAGCAAAGGGCTGAAATGATGCCTGAACGGACAAAAGAGGACGAAAGTCTGGGATTTGCCGCCCCCCATGACCTGCCCGTCCCCTATATGCGGCGGCTGCGGGACTATTATCTGGCCCTTGGTTACGCCAACCCCTACCGCTGGGCGCAATATGCCAGCGTCCCCTTCACGCCGCTCGCCAAGCCGTTGCGCGAAACCAAGGTGGCCCTGGTGGTCACCGCCGCTCCCTATCAGCCCGGCAAGGGCGATCAGGGGCCGGGTGCCAGCTATAACGCCGCCGCCAAATTCTACCGGGTCTATGCCGATGGCGTGGCGGGGGCGCCGGACGTGCGGATCTCCCATCTCGGCTATGACCGCGCCTACACCACCGCCGCCGATATCAACACCTTCTTCCCCCTGGCGCAATTGAAGGCCGCCGCCAAGGACGGGCGCATTGGCGGCCTGACGCCGCGGTTTCACGGCACGCCCACGAACCGCAGCCAGCAGACCACCATGGAACAGGATTGCCTGGATGTGCTGCAAGGTCTACGGGAGGACGGGGCGGAAGCCGCCGTCATTGTCGCCGCTTGACCGGTGTGCCATCAGACCGTGAGTCTGACCGCACGCTGCCTGGAAGAAAGAGGCATCCCCACGGTGATCATGGGCTGCGCCAAGGACATCGTCGAACAAGCCGGCGTGCCGCGCTTTCTGTTCAGCGACTTTCCCCTGGGCAATTCGGGCGGCAAGCCGCACGACCTGGAATCCCAAGCGCGAACCATGGCTCTGGCCCTGGATCTGCTGGAAAGCGCCATCGGCCCCCGCACCACCCTGCAATCGCCGCAACGGTGGAATGACGATGCGGAATGGAAGCTTGATTTCCAGAATGTGGACCGTATCCCCGCCGAGGAAATTGCCCGCCGTCGGGCTGAATTCGACGCGGTCAAGCGGGTCGCCAAACAGCGCCGCTCCGAGACCGGCGGCCAACGGCCCCGCGCGGCGGAGTAAGCGTCGATGAGTAAACCATTCGCGGGCGTCAGGGTGCTCGACTTCACCCAGGTTTTCGCCGGACCATTCGGCACCTTCCAATTGGCCCTGCTGGGCGCCGACGTGATCAAGGTGGAGCGGCCGGGCGGTGAGGAAATGCGCAACGGCCCCCTGTCCAAGGAATGGAGCGATCGGGGCATGGCGCCGGGCTGGCTGGCGATCAACGCCAACAAGCGCAATATCGCGCTGGACCTGAAAGAGCCCCAGGCCATTGCAATCGTCAAGCGCCTGGCGGCCAAGGCCGATATCGTGGCCGAGAACTTCCGTCCCGGCGTCATGGAGCGCCTTGGCATCGGTTATGAAGCGCTTTCGCTCGTCAATCCCCGGCTGATCTACTGCGCCGTCTCCGGCTTCGGCCAAAACGGGCCGGAGCGCGACACGCCCTCCTATGACGGCCGCATTCAGGCGGTCTCCGGCATCATGTCCATCACCGGGCATGAGGGCACGGGGCCGATGCGGGCCGGGTTCGCGGTATGCGACGCCATCGGCGGCATGACCTCGGCCTTCGCCATCGCCTCCGCCCTATTCCAGCGCACCCACACGGGCAAGGGCCAGTGCATCGATGTGTCCATGCTGGATTCCACCCTGGCGTTTCTTTCTCCCCTGGTCTCCGAACACACCACGACGGGGCATATTCATGGCCAATACGGCAATCAGGCCATCAGCCGCCGCCCGACCGCCAATCTGTTCAAGGTTGGCGACGATCATTTGCTGCTGGCGGTCAATACGGAAAAGCAGTTCAAGGCCCTGATGGAGGCCATTGGCCGGCCGGAATTGCTTGACGACCCCCGTTTCGCCGACTGGCACGGCCGCACGGAACACCAGGCCGCCCTGCGCGAGATTATCGAGGCCGCCTTCGCCACCGCCGATATCGCCACCTGGGACGCCCGCCTGGCCGCGGCCGGGGCGCCGGCCAGCCAGGTCCGCACCATCGCCGAAGCTATCAAGCACCCGCAACTGGAACACCGGGAGGTGCTGCAATCGGTCGATAGCCCGTTTGGCGAACTGAAGCTGATCGGCTCCGGCTTCCGCCTAGCCCACGGCGGCGGCGGTATCGAGCGCCCTCCCGCCGCGCCCGGCGAACATGCCGAGGAGATCCTGGCCGAGGCCGGTTACAACACCACCGAAATCGCCGCTTTCAAGGATACCGGCGTGGTCTAGGATTTCAAAGGGGAGACGCGGCAATTTAATACGGTGACGTAGTAATTATTTCGTCCAAAA
>JAYGEB010000515.1:0-7501 GCA_046582595.1 Alphaproteobacteria bacterium
AATTGGAAATGCTCCGATTCTTAAGAATAGACCAGTATTTCCAATCCCTTAGAATCACTTCGTGATTCACATTAGATCGGAACCGCTCTAGCGGGCCGCAGCCCGGCCCGGCGGGCGGGCGGCGCGAACCCGCGATCAGGAGGCGTTGGCGTCAATAAATGTAATGGCGTCCTTGACGGTGGCGATTTTCTCGGCGGCGTCGTCGGGAATTTCGATGCCGAATTCCTCTTCAAACGCCATCACCAGTTCCACCGTATCAAGGCTATCGGCGCCCAGGTCGTCGATAAACGAAGCACCTTCGGAAACTTTATCTTCTTCCACGCCGAGATGCTCAACAACGATCTTCTTTACGCGATCGGCAGTATCGCTCATGTGTTAATTCCTTCGCGCTGTCCAGTTTGCAAAATATTATCGCTCATCGCCGTCTCTACCATACCGTCCCGCCACCGGGCCAGTCTGGCAAGGCGGGGCTTGGTACCATGAACATTGGCAAAGGCCAAGGCCCCGCATGAGCGCGGCGCATTGCCGCAAGCCATCGTCCTATATCATCGCCATGCCGCCATTGATATGCAGTGTCTGGCCGGTGATGTAGGCGGCCTCCTCGCTAGCCAGATACAGGGCGCCGGCGGCGATATCGTCAACCGCGCCCAGACGCCGGGCGGGGATGGTGGCCAGCAGAGCTTCGCGCCGGCCCTCCTCCAGGGCATCGGTCATGGGCGTCTGGATAAAACCCGGCGCCAGGCAATTGACCGTGATGTTGCGCGAGGCGACCTCCTGGGCCAGGGATTTCGAGAAACCGATGATGCCGGCCTTGGACGCGGCATAGTTGGTTTGCCCGCCGCTGCCGGTAACGCCGACGATCGAGGTGATATTGACGATTCGGCCCCAGCGCCGCTTCATCATGCCGCGCAGGGCGGCCTTGGACAGGCGAAAGGCGGCCGTCAAATTCACCGTCATCACCGCCGCCCAGTCTTCGTCCTTTAACCGCAGGGCCAGATTGTCCCGTGTCAGGCCGGCGTTGTTGACCACGATATCCACGGCGCCCATGGCTTCGACCGCCTGGCCAATCAAGGCGCCCACCGCCTCGCCATCGGCCAAATCGCAGGGCAGCACCGCGCAGCGCCCGCCCAGTTCGCCGGCCAGGGCCTCCAAGACATCCACGCGGGTGCCCGACAGCCCGACTGTGGCGCCCGCGCCATGCAAATGCCGCGCGATGGCGCCGCCAATCCCGCCCGAAGCACCGGTTACAAGCGCGGATTTTCCCGAAAGATCGAACATGGTTCGCGGTTCCCCAATATTAATTTCAGTGTTGGCGATTAGTGTTGGCGATCACATGGATTTGAGAAAGCTTTCGATCCCGTCGGGCGTATTGACCGCCTGGCCCGAAATCTCCTTGTCAATGCGTTTCAGCATCGTGGTCAAGACCTTGCCCGCGCCCACTTCAACCAGCTTGTCCACATCCTGGGCACGCAAATAAAGCACGGATTCGCGCCACCGCACCATGGACGTGACCTGGGCCACCAGCAATTCGCGGATTTCGTCCGGCTCGGTCACCGCCGTCGCCGCCACGTTGGCGACCAGGGGCACGGCGGGCGCCGCAAGATCGACGGCCTGCAAGGCCTCCGCCATGATGTCGGCGGCGGGTTGCATCAAGGCGCAATGAAACGGCGCGCTGACGGGCAACAGCATGGGCCGCCGGGCGCCCCGGTCCTTGGCCAATTCCACGGCCCGTTCCACGGCCTCCCGATGACCGCTGACCACGACCTGGCCCGGCGCATTGTCATTGGCGGTATCGCAGACCTGATCCTCCGCCGCGTCCCTGGCGACGCCGGCGGCGGCTTCAAAATCCAGGCCCAGCAAGGCCGCCATGGCGCCCTGTCCCACGGGCACCGCCCGTTGCATGGCCCGGCCGCGTTGCTTCAGCAAGCGGGCGGTGACATCCAGGGGCAGGGCATCCGCCGCGCACAGGGCGGAATATTCACCCAGGGAATGCCCGGCGACGAAGTGAATTTGCTTGCCGAATTCCACGCCGCCATCCCGGCGCAACACCGAGGTTACGGCCAGGCTCATGGCCATCAAGGCGGGTTGGGCGTTTTCGGTCAGGGTCAATTCCTCGATCGGGCCCTCGAACATCAGGCGCGAGAGGTTCTGGCTCAACGCTTCGTCGACCTCCTCGAAGACCAGGGCCGCGGTCGGCAGGGCCTCCGCCAACTCCTTGCCCATGCCGACGGCCTGGCTGCCTTGACCTGGAAAAACAAAGGCGCGCGCCATGGCTCTCTCCCTGACTGTTGGAGCATTTTAAATGCAATCTGAACCACCCGCTCCCCCTTCCCGTTCACCCATTGATGGTATCCCGTGGGTGGACGGGAAGGGGAGTGGTCAGCCCCGGCAATTCAACGTTGGTTGAAACCGCTCTAGGATGCGTTTCACCGTCAGTCATAAAGGGTGGCCGGGACCTGTCAAGCCGGCTTGCGCCCGGAACGCATATGTGTCTATATGCCGCGCCTTGCCTGGTTCGCCGGGCCGTTTCGCCATGGCTGGCGCCTGGTCGGAATGAGCGGGGCCAATTGGCAAGGTAACATACGAATTCGTGGACATATGCGGCACGGGGACATTGCCCCGCCGCACTGAAGGAGCAACGGACCGACAATGCCGTTATACGAGAACGTTTTCATCGCGCGTCAGGATGTATCATCCCAGCAGGTCGATACCATGACCGAGGAATTCACCAAGCTGGTGGCGGACAACGGCGGCGCGGTGGCCAAGACCGAATATTGGGGCGTGCGCGGCCTTACCTACCGCATCAAGAAAAACCGCAAGGGTCATTATGTGTTGATGAACCTGGACGCGCCGTCCGATGCGGTGTTGGAGCTGGAACGCAACATGCGTCTGCACGAGGATATCATCCGCTACATGACCGTGCGCGTCGATGAGCTGGAGGAAGGCCCCTCGGCCATGATGCAGTCCCGCGGCGGCCGTGGCGGACGGGGTGAGCGCGGCGGCCGGGACCGGGATGGCCGCGACCGCGAGGGACGTGGCCGCGACGACCGCCCCCGCCAGGTTGACGGCGAGGCGGCCAAAAGCAGCGAAAAACCTGAAAGCGCGAAGGACTAAACCATGGCCCAGGATGTCAGAATTTCCCAACTTCCCCTGCGCCGGCCGTTCTATCGCCGGCGTAAAACCTGCCCCTTCTCGGGCGACAATTCACCCAAGATCGACTACAAGGACGTCCGGCTGCTGCAACGTTATCTGTCGGAGCGGGGCAAGATCGTGCCCGGCCGCATCACCGCCGTCTCGGCCAAGAAACAGCGTGAACTGGCCCGGGCCATCAAGCGGGCGCGGATATTGGCGTTGCTGCCTTTCGTTCTGCAATAGCTTGTCTTACGGCAACCTGCCCCGCGATCGTCCGTTCCGCGAAAGCGCGGCTGTTCCAACCCGATATTGTGATCGTTTTGCCTTAGCCCGGCGGGCGCTGAAGCCGGTCCCCGGGCAACCGCCGGCGGGGCAAGAGAAATGCCGCAATACTATCTGATCGCGGTCGCCGCGGGCCTTGTCAGCGGCCTGTTGCAAGCCGCCGCAATTATGCCGGGGCCGGGCGCGCTGCTGCTAGCCTATCTGGCGCCCCTGCCCCTGTTCATGGCCGGCCTCGGCCTCGGCCTGCCCGCCGCCGCCATCGCGGTTTTGGTGGAAAGCGTCATAAGCGGGCTGGCCGGCGGACCGGTCTACGCGGCCATACAGATTTTGGTCTATGGTCTGCCCATTATCATTCTTAGCCGTCAGGCCCTGTTGTCGCGCACCGATGGCCAGGGCCAGGCGCATTGGTATCCGCCGGGTCGATTGTTGCTGTGGCTGTCGGGCCTGGCCGCCGCCGGAATGCTGGTGGCCGTTGTCGCCCTGGGCCTGTTCTCCGACGGCCTGATGCCCCGTCTCCATTCGGTGCTGGAGCCGTTCGTGGCGCAATTCACCATTCCCGAACAGCGTGAGATGCTGCTGTCCCTGGTGGATTTTCTGCCCGCCCTGTTTGCCACGTCATGGATCTTGGGCCTGGTCTTTAACGGTGTCCTGGCCCAAGGGCTGTTGACCCGTTTCGGTCAAAACCTGCGGCCCAGTCCAAAAATGGCGGATATCCGGCTGCCGGTCTCCTGGATCGTGCTGTCATTGGTGGCGCTGAGCCTGGCAACAATGGATGGCCTGATCGGCGTCTGCGGCAAAACCCTTGCGGCGATCGCGATTGTGCCGTATTTCCTCCTCGGTTTAGGCGTCATCCACGGGTTTGTTCAGGCCTGGAAGGCGCGCTGGATCGTGCTGATTTTGTTTTACGGAATTTTGCTGATGTGGCCATTGCCCGTGCTGGTCGCGGGTTTGGGTCTTTTGAACGCGGTGTTGCGCCTGCGCGGCGGCAACGGTATTGATAGCTCCGGCGATAATGCCGAAAGAGAGGAATAATGGACGTCGTCCTGTTGGAACGAATTGAATCGCTTGGCCAGATGGGTGATGTGGTCAGCGTCAAGAACGGCTATGCCCGCAACTACCTGCTGCCCCAGGGCAAGGCCCAGCGCGCCACGGCGGCCAATCTTGCCTCGTTCGAGGAGCGGCGGGTTGAATTGGAGGCGCACAACCTGGAACGGCGCACGGAAGCCGAAGGGGTTTCAACCGCCATGCGGGACGCGACCTTTGTCATGATCCGCCAGGCCGGCGAGACGGGACAGCTTTATGGTTCGGTACAGGCCCGCGACGTGGTGGAGGGATTGGCTGGCGTCGGCTACAAGATCAACCGCGAACAAGTCGTGTTGAAACGCCCCATCAAGGCCCTGGGCCTGCATCCGGTGCAGGTCAATCTGCACCCGGAGGTCCAGGTGGAGGTCATTGCCAATGTCGCCCGGTCCGAGGCGGAAGCCGAACGCCAGGCCGCCGGCAAAGATGCCCTGGCGGACGATGACGACGATTTCGTATTTGGCGCCCCAGAAGAGGCGCCCGAGGCGGACGATGATAGGGAAGATGAAGCGTCCGAAGAGGCCGAATATAGTGGCGAGACGGAGCCGGCGGACGACTAATGCCAAGGCGCGATGATAAAGCGTTTTCAATCAACCTTGAACGCCGAGCCACCCGCTCCCCCGCCCGGCCACCCCCAACATTCTTGCGGGATTGCAATGGCCGATCAAGGCCGCGGCGGCGGCCCGGCGCTTATGCGCCGCCCGCGCGGAGCGGTGCGCGCTTGCGCATAAGCGTGAGCGAAGAGAGCCAGGCCCGATTCATTCAATCTCGAAATCGGCCTAAAGCCGCGCCATAACCTGTTCGGCGATGGCGGTGAAGGCCCGGGCCTCGGCCGATTCGGGATCGGCGGCCGCGATCGGCGTTCCCGCATCGGAAGTTTGCCGCAGACTGATGTGCAGGGGAATTTCGCCCAGAAAATCGCAGCCCAATTCCGCCGCCGTTTCCCGCGCCCCGCCGTGGCCGAAAATCTCGGCCCGCGCGCCGCAGTCGGGACAATGATAATAACTCATATTTTCGATGATCCCCATCACCGGAACCTCCGTCTGACGGAACATGTTCAGGCCCTTGCGGGCATCGATCAGGGCGATGTCCTGGGGCGTGGAAACGATGATCGCGCCCTTCAAGGCCACTTTCTGCGCCATGGTCAGTTGCGCATCGCCGGTACCGGGGGGCATGTCCACCAGCATGATATCCAGTTCGCCCCAATTCACGTCGCCCAGCAATTGTTCCAACGCCCCCATGACCATGGGCCCGCGCCAGATCGTGGGCTGGTCGGGATCCACCAGAAAACCGATCGACATGCAAACGACGCCGTGACCGCGCATGGTTTCCAGCTTGTCGCCGTCGGACCGCGGCTGGCCGGAAATGCCCAGCATGCGCGGAATGGAGGGGCCATAGATGTCGGCATCCAGAATGCCGACCTTCAGGCCCAGACGGCTGAGCGTCACGCCCAGATTGACCGTCACCGTGGATTTACCCACGCCGCCCTTGCCGGAGGCGACGGCAACCACCGCCTTGACCCCGGGCATTTCGATTTTCTGCGCGCCAGGGCTGCCATGCCGGCCAATTCGAGGCGCCTGCCCGGCTGGCGGCTGTGGCGGTTGTGGCGCCTGCGGCGGTTGTGGCGGTTGTGGCGGGGGCTCCTGTTCCGCCGTCAGCACGGCCGTGACCGACAGGGCGCCAGGCAGGCCCGCGACCACCTGTTCACAGGCCAGGCGCAGGCTTTCCATCTCCGGCGCGCGTTCCGGTTCGATCTCAATGGAAAACATGACATTTCCGTCCCGAACCGCCAATCCGGTGATCATTCCCAGGTCGACGACGTTGCCGTCCCGGGCCGGATCCCCAACCCTGCGCAACGCCTCTCGAACTTCCTCTTCGCTTACCCGTGCCATCGTCCGCTCCCCAAATTAATTTCCCCGTTGGGCATCCGTTGCACCCAAGGCCGCAAGGTGTCATATAGCGTCTTAACAGGCCGTGGCAAAGCGTCTCGGCTAACGGATTGGCGACATCGTATGTCATAACGGACGGAGCGGGGAATTTCATGCCGTGGAGCAATCAAGGCGGTGGTAGTAGCGGTGGCGGCGGCTGGCAAGGCGGCGGCCGGGGACCCTGGGGACAGGGCGGCGGCGGTGGACAACCGCCAAACCTGGAAGAGCTGTTGCGCAAGGGCCAGGACCGCTTCAAAGGATTTTTGCCGGGCGGCAACTGGGGCGCCCGCGGGATCATTCTGGTAGTTCTGGTCTTGGTCGTGGCCTGGCTGGCTTCCGGTTTTTACCGGGTCGGCCCCGATGAACAGGGCGTCGTCCTGCGCTTTGGCAAGTTTACCGGTTCCACGTCGCCGGGCCTGCGCTATCATCTGCCCAGTCCCATTGAAACCGCCCTGACCCCGAAGGTCACCCGCGTCAACCGGGTCGAGGTCGGATTTCAAAGCTCGGGCGATTTCGGCCGTTCATCGGCCCTGCGTGATCTGCCCGAGGAAAGCCTGATGCTGACCGGCGATGAAAACATCGTCGATATCAACTTCACGGTGCTGTGGCAGATCAGCCATGCCGGCAAATTCCTGTTCAACATCCAGCGCCCCGAAAATACCGTCAAGGCGGTGGCCGAAAGCGTCATGCGCGAGGTCGTGGGCAAATCGAAAATCGTCGATGTCCTGACCGAAGGCCGGAACGAAGTCGAGCGGCAAACCATGACTCTGATGCAGAGCACCCTGGATGAATATGGCGCCGGTATCGTCATCACCCAGGTCAAGCTGGCTAAGGCCGATCCGCCTTCGGAGGTGATCGATAGCTTCCGCGATGTTCAGGCCGCCCGCGCCGATGAAGAGCGGCTGGTAAATGAAGCCCAGGCCTACTCCAACGACATCCTGCCCCGCGCCCGAGGCGAGGCGGAACGTATTCTCCAGGAGGCCGAGGGTTATAAGAAACAGACCGTGGCCCAGGCCGAAGGTGAAGTCTCCCGCTATCTGGCCATTCAGAAAGAATACCAACTGGCTCCCAATGTCACT
>JAYGEB010000523.1:0-1705 GCA_046582595.1 Alphaproteobacteria bacterium
ACAACGCCTGGTATTGGCCCCGAAAGCGCCAGAGGTGGCCGCGGCGCCCCCGGCGCCGGCCTCTGAAGCCTTGACGCCGCCGGCCTCGAAAGTACCGGCGCCGGAATTCCAAACGGCCCGCACGCCCCCTCCGCCGCCGCCGCCCGCGCCACCGGTCCTGCATGCCGGGCCAGCGATGCCGGCACTCAAGCGGCCGGAAATAACAGTCGCGCGGCTGGCGCCTCTTGGCGCCCCGGAGCCGGCGGTGGATGCCGCCGCGGCCCGGCGCTGGGAACAAATGGAACATGATAATGTTCAATTGGCCTCTCTGACGCCGCCGGCCCCATTGCCGGCCGCGCCGCAGGCCCAGACGCCGCCGCAACCACCGCCAAATTCGGCCTCGACCGCCGCCATGGGCGCCGTGGCCGCAAGGGGCGCGCCGCCGTCGCCGGCGGCCGTTTCCCGGGCCCCCGCCTGGCAACGTTACGCCGCCCCGGCGCCCGCCATCGAGGGCCGGGACCGGGTCGCCATCGTGCTCGACGACATGGGCTTGAGCCAGTTCCGCTCAGACCGGGCCATCGCGCTGCCCCGGCCCGTGACCCTGGCCATCCTGCCTTATGGCAATCATCTGCACGGCCTGGTGGCCCGGGCCCGGACGGCCGGTCACGAGGTGATGTTGCATTTGCCCATGGAGCCGAATTCCGCCGCCGCCGATCCCGGCCCGGACGCGCTGTTGACCGGCCTGCCGGTGGCGGAGTTGGACCGGCGGATCGCGGCCAATTTGGCCCGGATGGAGGGTTATGTGGGCGTCAACAACCATATGGGCAGCCGCTTCACGGCCTCCGGGCGGGCCATGCGGCGGGTCATGCGGGCCTTGCGGGGGCGGCAATTGCTGTTTCTCGACAGCCTGACCACGGCCCGCTCCACCGGCTACCGCCTGGCGCGGAAATTCGGCATTCCAGTGGTGGTGCGGGATATCTTTCTCGATAACGACCGGGACCCAGAGCAAATCCGCCGGCAATTGGCCCTGACCGCCGCCCGGGCGCGGGCATTTGGCCAGGCCGTCGCCATCGGCCATCCCTATCCCGAAACCCTGGACGCCCTGGAAAGCTGGCTGCCCGGCCTGGCCGACCAAGGCCTGGTTCTGGTCCCCATCTCCACCCTGGTTACCTTGCGCGATGGCGCGCCGGCGCTTGAAACCAGCCGGCCCGCCGCCGCCGCCACGCCAACCCCGCCCGCCCAACTCGGCCTGGCCAATTCCCGCCCCGCCGGCCGGCGCGCCACCCCTTGACGCCCCGCCCCATGCGCGCTACCTCTGCCTCCTTCTCGGGTCCCCATCGTCTAGTGGCCCAGGACGCCGGCCTCTCACGCCGGAAACAGGGGTTCGACTCCCCTTGGGGACGCCAGTTTTCTGCTAAATATTTTTTTATTTTGCCGACTGCCGACTATTTGCCGACTTTTTCTAATGGTCTTGATCTAGCTTTGTTCTGGCTCTTTTTGCCGCTTCCCGCCCTGGCTTCACATATGTCTCCAAGACAGGTGAATTTAGCTTGTGTCCGCTGAATGAAACGATCTCTGCCATGGTCGCTCCTTTGTTGCCCATATTGGTCAAAGCGGTCGTTCTTAGATCGTGAAATGTGAGGCTGCGTTCAAGTCCGGCGCGGCGACACGCCTTCCGAATGTCTAACGTCAGCACCTATGGAACAAATTAGCGGCATTGCATAAG
>JAYGEB010000021.1:0-4791 GCA_046582595.1 Alphaproteobacteria bacterium
GCTCGCTGATCGGGCTTTCCTCCGGTCAACGAGAGGGCTGGGGTTCACCCATTATCTCGGTGCTGTTTTCCGTCGGCCTTGTTTCGGGCGCCGCCTTTATCCTATGGGAATTGATGACGGAGACCCCGCTTCTGCAAGTCCGGGTTTTCGCCAACCGCAAGTTCGCCGCCTCGATCGTCGTCGGCCTGGTGTTGAGCCTCGGGTTTTATGGATCGTCCTATTTGGTGCCGTTGTTCGTGCAGACGGTACAGGGTTACAGCCCGACGCGGTCCGGTCTGCTGATGATCCCAGGCGGTATATTGATGATACTGGTACTGCCCATCGCCGGCCGGCTGGCGGACAAGGTGCCCGCTTACCAGATGACCCTGTTTGGCCTCGTGGTTTATGCCTGCTCGTCGTTATTGATGATGCAGGCCAGTACGGACACCTCATTCTGGGTTTTTGCTTCCTGGCTGATGTTTGGCCGCCTTGGTCAAGCCGCCATGATGCCGACCTTGATGGTCGCCGCCGTTTCGACCCTGAAACCGGATATGTTGAGCCAGGGCGCGGGCGCCCTCAACTTCATGCGCAACCTGGGCGGCGCGGTGGGCATCAATGTCATCGCCGTGCTGTTGGGCCAGCGGACGGCGTTTTTTTCCGATGCTTTCGCGGGACTGCAAACACCCGATAACAGCGCCACCCAGCATTTCATGCTGCAGTTTGGCTATTTATTGGGCCAATTGGGCTGGCCGTTCGAGATGACGCGGTCGGGCGTTCTGTACCTGATTGGGCGCAGCGTCTATATGCAGGCCTCCATGATGGCCTTCAAGGACCTTTTCCTGTTCGTCGCCGTGTGCTTTTTCGTCGCCATCATTCCCGCCCTGCTGATGCGGGACCGGCGGCCAAAAGGCAAATCCCGCCCCGCCCTGGCGGTCCGGCCGGGGTAAGATATGTCAAACCCGGCAATAGAGGCGCTGTTCGCGCGGTTCGGCCCGCGTTACCGCTATTTCGTTTCCTTCACCGCCATGCTGGGCACCTTATCCATGGTGCTGACGGGGACCATGACGAATGTGGCCATTCCGGTGATCATGGGGGCCTTCGGGGTGGGTCAGGACACGGTGCATTGGCTTGCCACCGGCTTTATCGCCGCCATGACCGTGTCCATGTTGCTGAACGACTGGTTCGTCCGTTCCTTCGGCATGCGGGCGACGTATGTGGGCGCCATGTCGGTGTTTATCTTCGGCGCCATCATGGGCGGGCTCAGCCCAACAATCGATATCATGATCATCTCGCGCATCCTGCAGGGATGCGGGGCGGGGGTGGTACAGCCGCTGACCATGGTTCTGATGTTTCAGGTCTTTCCCGCCGATCAACGGGGCCGGGCCATGGGCCTGTTCGGTGTCGGCATTATCGTGGCGCCGGCCCTGGGCCCGACCATTGGCGGTTTGCTATTGGACGGCTTCAATTGGCACTACGTCTTTTTTGCCGCCGTGCCGGTGGCGGTGATCGGCATTTTGCTGGCGACGGTTTTCATGCCGGGCAGCACCCGCAAGGGGGCATTGCCGGTCTTTGACTGGACCGGATTGGTCCTCGTCACGCTTTGCATCGGTTCCATCCTGACGGGGCTGTCCAACGGCCAGCGTGAAGGCTGGGGCACGCCCATCATCTCGGTCTATATTTCGGTTGGGATCATTGCCGGCGTGGCATTTGTGTACTGGGAATTGTTGACCGAGACACCGCTGCTGCAATTGCGGGTCTTCTTTAACCGGAAATTCGCCGCCGCCGCGGCGGTGGGGATGGTTCTAAGTTTGGGCCTGTACGGTTCCACATATGTCATCCCACTGTTCGTGCAGACCGTCCAAGGTTACAGCCCCACGCGGTCCGGCTTGCTGATGATCCCCGGCGGTGTGCTGATGATGGCGATCTTCCCCATCGCCGGCCGGCTAACGGACAAGTTGCCCGGCTATCAGATGATTATTTTTGGCCTGGTGGTGTTTGGAATATCCTCATTATTGATGATGCAGGCGCATACCGATACGCCGTTCTGGGTCTTCGCCCTTTGGATCATGCTGGGACGGGTTGGTCTGGCCTCGATGATGCCCTCATTGACCGTCGCCGCTGTTTCGACCCTCAAACCGGAACTTTTGAGCCAGGGCTCCGGCGCCTTGAATTTCTCGCGGAATATTGGCGGGGCGATTGGCGTCAATTTAATGGCCCTGACCTTGGACCGGCGCACGGCGTTCTTTGCCGACGCTTTCGCCGGGTCGCAAACGCCCGATAACGCCGTCACCATGCATTTCATGGCGCAACTTGGGCGCATGCTCGGCCAATTGGGCTGGCCGTTTGAAATGACCCCGTATGGCGCGCTTTATCTGATGGGGCGCAGTATCTATTCCCAGGCCGCCATGATGGCATACAGTGACGTCTTCCTGCTCATGGCATTGGTTTATTTCTTCACTGTCATACCGGCGTTATTGTTGCGCGACCCGCGACCCAAGAGCCATGCCCGTCCCATTCTGCGCCCGCGGCCCGGTTAGGCCGTGGCCAATGCCGCCATAGAAGCGTTGTTTGAACGCTACGGGCCGAAGTACCGGATTTTCGTGACCGTCACGGTCATCCTCGGCATCGTCTCGATGCTGTTGAACGCGACCATGATCAACGTGGCCATCCCCGTGATCATGGGGGCTTTTGGGGTGGGCCAGGATACCGTCCATTGGCTGGCCACGGGTTACATCGCCTCCATGACCGTGACCATGTTGTTGAACGACTGGTTCGTGCGTTCCTTCGGCATGCGAACCACCTACCTGTGCGCCATGGCGATCTTTGCCCTCGGCGCCATTGTCGGCGGCCTGTCCAACAATATCGACGTGATGATCGCGGCGCGCGTCTCCCAGGGTTTGGGGGCGGGCCTGGTGCAGCCCCTGTCCATGGTCCTGATGTATCAAATTTTCCCGATCCACCAACGGGGCAAGGCCATGGGCCTGTTCGGTTTGGGCGTGGTCGTGGCCCCGACCATGGGGCCAACCTTTGGCGGCATCCTGCTGGACGCCTTCAACTGGCATTATGTGTTCTTCGCCTCCATTCCGGTGGCGGCGGTGGGCAGCATTCTGGCTTGGATGTTCATGCCCTGGCGGACCGGCAACGATCCGAAACCGCCCTTTGATTGGACCGGTCTGGCCCTGTTGGTGGTCTTCGTCTGCTCCATGCTGGTCGGGCTGTCCTCGGGCCAGCGCGAGGGTTGGCACGCGCCCATCGTGGCGGTCTATTTCTCCATCTTCACAACCGCGTTTTTCGCCTTTCTGTGGTGGGAATGGCATACGCCGGAACCAATCCTGCAACTGCGCTTGTTCCTGAACCGGCAATTCGCCGCCGCGGCGGTGGTGCGCATGGCCTTGGGCGCCGGCCTCTACGGCACCACCTATTTGATCCCGCTGTTTGTCCAAACCGTGCAAGGCTATTCTCCGACCCGCTCGGGCCTGCTGATGGTGCCGGCCGGCCTGGCCATGATGCTGCTGATGCCCGTCGGCGGCCGGCTGGCCGACCGTTTGCCGCGTTATTGGCTGATCATGGGCGGGCTGGGCGCTTTCGCCGCCTCGGCCATGCTGATGAGCGGGGCGCACACGGACACGCCGTTCTGGACCTTCGCGTCGTGGCTGGTGCTGGGCCGCATCGGCATGGCCTTCGTCATCCCGACCATTAACGTCACCTCCCTGCAAAGCCTGCCGAGCCATCTGTTGAGCCAAGGTTCGGGCGCCGTCAATTTCATGCGCCAACTGGGCGGCGCCCTGGGGGTCAATCTGATCGCGGTGGCGCTGGAACATCGCACGGCGGTGTTCTCGCAAGCTCTGGCCGGATCGCAAACCCCGGACAACATGCTGACCCGGGACATGATGCAGCGTCTCTCGGGCCTGTTGTCGCAATTGGGCTGGCCAGCCGACATGCAATCCATCGCCGCCCTGCACATTCTGGGCAACAGTCTTTACGCCCAGGCTTCCATGCTGGCCTTCAGGGATGTGTTCTTGTTCCTCGGCCTGGTCTTTTTCTTCGCCATGATGCCCGCCATTTTACTGCGCGAACGCCAGCGCGGCGTCCGCCCCTCGCCCCTTGTCGGCGGCAAGGCCGGGGCCATGGGCGTGGCGCGGAGCTTATACCAAGGTGCGATGATAAAGACCCATATAGATCGTTTCAGGGGCCCCTCGGGTAGGAGTGGAACGGCCGACGGTGCCAGTACCTTCAAGGTTTCACGACGCCGCCGAGGGGCCCCTGAAACGACCGAATTCGGCGCGTTACGAATACTTTCGGCGGTGTCGCGCGCCGCTTGTGGTACTGGTACCGCGGCGCAACGCGCTCCTACCCGAAAGACTTCGTAATGCGTCTATATGAGTCTTTATCATCGCACCTTGGTATAAGCCCTGGATTTCCGGTAAAATAGGCAAGTAAAGCCCTCGTTCCGGGACTTTTGGAGCGGCTGGAATATTGCTGAAAACCGCAAGACCTGGTATGATCCATAAACCTGCTCCGCAATATCTCGTGATCGGTCCCCTTAGCGCGGCGGCCGCGCGACCGCACCATCGGGACCGACCAATTTGACCGACGACAACCAGACGCCACCGCCCGACGAAGCCGCCCCGCCGACCGGCGATCCGCCGTCCGGCGAGGGCCGGGCCGATGCCATAGTGCCCATCGCCATCGAGACCGAGATGCGGCGTTCGTATCTGGATTACGCCATGAGCGTGATCGTCAGCCGGGCCCTTCCCGATGCCCGCGACGGGTTGAAACCGGTGCATCGCCGTATCCTCTTTTCCATGCACG
>JAYGEB010000038.1:0-2260 GCA_046582595.1 Alphaproteobacteria bacterium
TACCGCCATACTGAATGGCCAGATCAATCGCGGCTGTATTTCTCTCGCTATCTGTCATCGCCAAATTTCCTCGTTATTGCTCTGCAGCCTTGCCGGCCAGCCAATCGGCAAGGGCCTGCTTGCCCGGATCATTCACGACATAGATTGCGTCGCGGCCGGAATTGATTAAGCGCGATCTATCCCACCATCCCAGTGCCTCAAACCGCCTGGCAGTGTCGCTATCCACCTCGCAATGGTAGCTATTTCTGAAGGTCTTTCCGAGCGGGTCAGCCGAGCGCCCCAGTGCAAGGAGCATATCGTCGAAATCTTGGTCAGTTGGTGTCATGCTTAACTCTCCGATTATCTGTCTGAAAACGCAAGATATCGGCCTGATCGGCCCCGCCGTCCTGGAATGGCACGCCAGGGAAGGCCGCACAGGTGATTCTCAAACTTTTATAGGCCAGGGTATGGGTGGAAATGGGGCTGCAAATGCAAAGGCGTGGTCATGGTGACCACGGCTGGCGTTGGGGGCGGCTACCTGATCAATTGCTCCCGTGGTGAATTGTCGTGGACGAGGATCTGATCACGGCCCTAGACTGCCGTCGTCTTGGCGGCGCGACCCTGGATGCCTTTCGCGTTGAACCACTGCCCCGCGGCCATCCCCTGTGGCAGCATCCGAAAGTGCCGGTCAAACCCCACATCGCCAGGCCGGCAGCACCGCCCGCGCCGCCCTGATCCTGGCTTATCAGGTACGCCGTGCCCGCAACCGCCAACGGCTGCAGGACAGGATCAACGTCGATCACGGGTACTAGAGTTTAGCGCTCGGCCGGCTGGAGACCGCTTCGTACCAGCGTTTGGCATTCGCGGCATCTTCGGGTAGGCGCAATTTCAGCCAGCCGGCGAAATCGATCAGGATCATCAGATCGATATCCGCGACGGAATAATTGTCACCGGCAACGAACGGTTTGTTACCGATGATATCATCGACCCGATCCAGGAACCGCCGCACCCGTACCTTGCCCCGTTCAGCCAGTTCGGGGATCTGTTCGTAATTGTCGGGACCCGGCAGGGCACGGCCTTTCATGGCCGGCGCGGAATTGCGCAAGGCCTCGGCCACGGCCGTGAAACCGCTTGCCTCGATCTGCCAGCGGATGTCCGCGACCTGGCCTTTTTCCAGGGCCGATGTGCCCATCAGGGCAGGCTCCGGGTGTTTGTCCTCGAGGTATTGCCAAATACCGAGCGTACTCACCAGGCGGTTGCCGTCGTCCAGTTCCAACACCGGCACCGTGCAGTTGGGATTGACAGCACGGAATTCGTCGCTCAATTGCTCGGCCTTGCGCATGTCGATGTCAACGGTTTCGATTTCCAGGCCCTTTTCGGCGATGAAAACGCGCACGCGCCGGGGCGAGGGAGCGGTTTTGCAATCATAGAATTTCATGGCTTTGTTCCTGTCTTAGTTACTCGCATTGCCGCCTCCCGATCACGTGTGCGGAGCAGCGTAACACAACTAATGGCCTGCCGGGTATTCGTCACGAATAATTAGGTGAAATGTCCATCTGAGTTTCACGATGGGCGATGGCTATAGCTGCTGGTCTCGAAACTGGCGCCGCAAATCCGGCGTACAGAACAACTTGAACCCCGCGCCGCTCAACGTCTCTTCCACATCATCGGCCATCAACTTGCCTTTCTTGCGGCCCTGACCGCGAAAGGACCGGTCGATATGAGAATCTTCGGTCGCAAGGACATTTCGCTTGCGGTCAAATTCGCCCAGGCCACCGATTGCGATATTCCGATTACCGCATTTGTCTTCGATGAAGCCAAGCGCTAGCGCATTTTGGAGGGACGGCCAGCCGGCGGAGGTTGGATTATTCGGAGAATCCGAGCTGATTTATTGGGAGCACCAAGACCATGAGCGGTTGCACCAAGGGTATCCATGCAATATTGCTGCTCAGGTTAAGTTTGCCGACCGGTGCGGGCCACGCACGGGACAATAAGCTGATCCTCCTGGCGAAAGATTGCGTTTCAGAAGAGGAACCGCATGCAAGGCCGGATTACCGAGCCAAGGGGCGGGCGGACGGCGGAATTTGGATAATCGACAGACGCGCCGACGTTACTGCCGTGCACTATTGGAACGGTAGTAATACCAAGGTGCACTAATAGGAACCCATAGAGATCGCCTCGGCGCGCCCTCGGGTAGGAGTGAAGGCGCGGGCGATACGGTGTATCGTCAAGCCTTCAGGACGCCATCCGAGGGTGCGCCGAGGCGACCAAATTGGCGCTT
>JAYGEB010000090.1:0-6543 GCA_046582595.1 Alphaproteobacteria bacterium
GATTGGAAAAACTGCTCTATTCTTAAGAATCGGAGCATTTCCAATTCGGAAATGCTCTAGGATTGAGTTGAATGGCGCCGACGGAGGCTGGAGATGAGCGAACGCAGGGTCGTTGTCACCGGAATGGGCTTGGTCACGCCCTTGGGCGTGGGTGTCGATGCGGTTTGGCGGCGCCTGTTGAACAGCGAATCCGGCGCCGGGCGGATCAAGAAAATCGACACCACGGATCTGGCCGTCGACATCGCCTGCGAAGTCCCCTTGGGCGATGGCGCGCCCGATTTCAATGCCGACGAATGGGTGACGCCAAAGGAACAGCGCCGGATCGATGATTTTATCATCTTCGGCCTGTCGGCGACGGAACAGGCCCTGGCGGACGCCGAATGGAAACCCGATGACGAGGAAGCCCGCCTGCGCACGGGCATTCTGGTCGGCTCCGGCATCGGCGGGCTGCCCTCGATCGAGGCGGCGGCCATCACCCTGCATGAGCGCGGACCGCGCCGGATCAGCCCATTTTTCATTCCCGGTTCCCTGGTCAACCTGTTGTCGGGCAATATTTCCATCAAATATGGTTTCAAGGGGCCCAATCATGCGGTTGTAACCGCCTGCTCCACGGGCGCCCACGCGATCGGCGATGCCGCCCGCCTGATCATGCTGGACGATGCCGACGTCATGGTCGCCGGCGGCGCCGAGGCCGCGATCTGCCGCCTTGGCATGGCCGGCTTCGCGGCCTGCCGGGCCTTGTCGACCGGCTTTCTCGATGAGCCGACCCGGGCCTCGCGGCCCTACGACAAACAGCGCGACGGCTTTGTCATGGGAGAGGGTTCCGGCATCGTGGTGTTGGAGGAATTGCAACATGCCAAGGCCCGCGGCGCCAGAATTCATGCCGAAGTCGCCGGCTATGGCCTGTCGGGCGATGCCCATCATATCACCGCGCCGGCGCCGGACGGCGACGGCGGCTTCCGCGCCATGCAGGCGGCCTTGCGCCGGGCCGGGCTGAACCCCGAAGACATCGACTATATCAATGCCCACGGCACCTCGACGCCCCTGGGTGACGAGATCGAGGTCGGTGCGGTGAAACGGCTGTTTGGCGGCGCCGTGGACAATATGTCCATGTCATCGACGAAATCGGCCATCGGCCATCTGCTGGGCGCGGCGGGCAGCGTGGAGGCGATCTTCTCCATCCTGGCCATGAACCAGGGCGTGGCGCCGCCGACCTTGAATTTGGATGAACCCTCCGACGGCCTGGATATTGATCTGGTTCCCCATACCCCGAAGGAACGGACCATCCGGGCGGTATTATCGAATTCCTTCGGCTTTGGCGGCACCAATGCCTCCCTGGTACTGATCCCGGCCACATAATACGGAGCCATTATTCGATGCCTATCGAAGATGGTCCCAAACCCCCCGCCCTGGCCGGCCGTTCCTTTCGGCTGCTTGCCGTCTTCCTGCTTCTCTGCCTCATCTTCGCGGGCGCCGCGGCGGGCTGGGGCTATGCCCAGTTCACCCGGCCGGGACCCGCGGCCTTCGACCGCGTGGTGGTTCTCGCCAAGGGCGGCGGCCTAAGGGAAATCGCGGCGCGATTGGCCGCCGAGGGCGTCATTTCCCGGCCCTTGGTGTTTCGCGTCGGGGTCCGTTTTGGGGGCTGGTCACGGGATTTGCGAGCCGGTGAATTCCGTTTCCCGGCCGGCGTCTCCATGCGCGGCGCGGCAGCCATTTTGCGCCTGGGCAAAACCGTCGCGCGCCGGGTCACCGTGCCCGAGGGCTTGACCAGCGCCCGGGTGATCGCCCTGTTGGCCCAAACCGAAGGGCTGCGCGGCGAAATATCGCGAATACCCGGTGAAGGCACATTGCTGCCCGAGACCTACCATTTTTCCCACGGGGACGGGCGCGGCGCGGTGTTGGCCCGCATGGCGGAGGCCATGGATGCCGCCCTGGCCAACTTGTGGCCGGGACGGGCGCCGGACCTGCCGCTGGCCAGCCCGCGGGAGGCCGTGATCCTGGCCTCCATGGTGGAGAAGGAGACGTCGTTGGCCGGGGAACGCGCCCGCGTCGCCGGTGTTTTCATCAATCGGCTGCGCCGGGGCATGCGTCTGCAATCGGACCCGACCGTGGTGTTCGGGCTGACCGGCGGGGCCACGCCCCTGGGCCGCGCCCTGCGCCGGTCGGATCTGGATCGCCCCACGCCTTACAACACCTACCGTATCCCCGGCCTGCCGCCGGGCCCGATCACAAATCCGGGCCGGGCCGCCTTGTGGGCCGTGCTGCATCCCGCGCCCGGCAATGAGTTGTATTTCGTCGCCGACGGCTCGGGCGGGCATGCCTTTGCCGCGACTTTCCGCGAGCACGGGCGCAACGTGAGGCGCTGGCGCCGCCTGAAGGCAAGGCGGGCCAATTAAAACCCTCAAGAATGGCATGTCCTCAAGAATGCTATTTTCCGATGGCGGCGATATCTTTATACTCCGAACCGGTTCCTGGCCGCGAAAAGAAGGATATGTTGCAGTGCCTGTTTCATCCATGACCGGATTTGCCCGGGCCTCGGGCGGGGTTGGCGGCGATAGCTGGAGTTGGGAAGTCAAAAGCGTCAACAGCCGCGGCCTTGATCTGCGCTGCCGTCTGCAAGGCGGCCTGGACGGCCTGGAAACCGCCGTGCGGGCGGCGGCCACCAAGCGCTTTCATCGCGGCAACGTGGCCATGAACCTGACCTTGAACCGGGCCGGGGCAACGGCCGAGGTGCGCATCAACGACGAGGTGCTGGAAACCATGTTGAAGGTGGCCGATGATCTGGCCAAACGCATCGGCGCCGCGCCGCCCACCGTCGAGGGTCTGCTCGCCCTGCGCGGCGTGGTGGAAACCGTGGACCGGGAAGACAGCGACGATGACCGCGAAATGCTGGAAACCGGCGTCCTGGCCTGCCTGGAACAAACCCTGGACCTGCTGGTCCAAGACCGAGGGGCCGAGGGCAAGCGTTTGGGCGCCATCGTGGCCGGACAGGTGGACGCCATCGCGGCCCTGACAAAAAGCGCCGGCGAACTGGCCGCCCTGCAACCGGCCGCCTTGAAGGCGCGGCTGCAACAACAGGTGGCGCATTTTCTAGCCGACGCCGCCGGGCTGCCGGAAGACCGTTTGCTGCAGGAAGCCGCCCTTCTGGCGACTAAATCCGATGTGCGCGAAGAGCTGGACCGCCTGGCCGCCCACGTGGAGGCCGCGCGCGAACTGCTTGCCGCCGACGGCGCCATAGGCCGGCGGCTGGATTTTCTGGCCCAGGAGTTTAACCGCGAGGCCAACACCCTTTGCGCCAAATCCCAGGATGCGGCGTTGACAAAGATCGGCATTGAATTGAAAACAGTGATCGATCAATTCCGCGAGCAGGCACAGAATATTGAATAGTCAAATCCCCAGCCCAGGCGCCCTTGACGGCGAAGCCTTCCGCCGCGGCTTAATGTTGGTGCTGTCCTCGCCCTCGGGCGCGGGCAAGACCACCTTGTCGCGGCGGTTGTTGGCCGAGTTTCCCGACTTGACCATGTCCATCTCCGTCACCACGCGGCCCAAGCGGCCGGGTGAAGTCGAAGGCGTCGATTATCATTTTATCGACCGCATCGATTTCGACCTGATGATCAACAAGCGGCAACTGCTGGAACACGCCAAGGTGTTCGATCACTATTACGGCACCCCCGCCAAACCGGTCCAGGACGCCCTTGACGCCGGGCGGGATATTCTGTTCGACATCGATTGGCAGGGCGCCCAGCAATTGAAACAGGAAATGCGGGACGATCTGGCCAGTATTTTTATTCTGCCGCCCTCGACCAAGGAATTGGAACAACGCCTGAAAAGCCGGGCCCAGGACAGCGACGAGGTGGTGGCCCAACGGATGTCGAAAGCCGCCGACGAGATCAGTCATTGGCCGGAGTATGACTATGTCGTGGTCAACGACGACGTGGAAGCGGCCCTGGCCCAGGTCCGCGCGATCCTGATGGCCGAACGCCTCAAACGGCCCCGGCAAACCTACCTGGTGAATTTCGTCAAGCGCCTGCAAGACGGCCAGTAATGCCACTGGCAATCTTTTAATTCGGTGACGTAATAATTATATATGGTAAAAATATACTTAATATGTTTTAAAACAACGGTTTAATTATTTATTACGTCACCGGAATAAATAAGAGAATCGTCAAGAGAAACCGAGGAGGTTGTTGATGCGCAAGAAAAAGGTTGTCGGCACGGGCGGGGAATTGTTGATGCATCAACTGGTGGCCCAGGAGGTGGACTACGCATTCACCAACACGGGCAGCGCGGAGGCGGGCTTTTTCGACGCCTTTCTGACCGTGCCCGGCGTGCAACCGATCCTGTTGCTGGCCGAATCCCTGGTCCTCTCGGCCGCCGACGGCTATGCCAAGGCGGCGAAAAAACCCGCCTTCGTGAACGTGCACCTGGCGGCGGGAACGCGCCAGGGTTCGGGGCAATTGCAGAACGCCTATTTCGACGGCTCGCCCATGGTGGTGACCGCCGCCATGCGCGACAACGGCTCTTTTGGCGATCACAACACCCTGGGCGCCTCGGGCGGCTTCAGCCAGATGGGCGCGGTCGAGGACATCACCAAGAACCGCTGGGAAGTCAACGATGCCCGCGGCATCCCCATGGCCACGCGCCGAGCCTTCAAGGAGGCCATGACCATGCCCACGGGCCCCGTCTACGTGGCCTATTCCTCCGCCGCGCTGGATGCGAGGGGTGTCGAGGGCACGATCCAGGCCGCGCGTCCGTTGGAGACGGCCCAGGTGCCCAACGGCGCCACCATGGAGAAAATCCACGATGCGCTGTTAGATGCCGAAAATCCCCTGATCGTCGCCGGCGCGGACATCCGCTCGGCGGGCGCGCAAGACGAGATGCTGGAGTTGGCGGAGAATTATGCCCTGCCCGTGGCCGTGGCGTTTTACGACTATGGCGGCTTCCCGCTGGATCATCCGAACTATGTGGGCATGTTGGACGGCATGTCGGACAGGGAATACGACGTGGTTTGTTGCATCGGTTACCGCCAGAACACCCGCGCCAGCCTGGAAGACGAAAAATTCACCGAGGCCGATACGGTGATCGGGATCGGCCAGGACCCGGCCATGATGGGCAACACCTATGCCCTGGACCTGGACCTCTGGGGCAATGTCAAACACACCCTGCGGGCCCTGAACGCCCTGTGGAAACCGGACCATGCCAACCTGGCCCACATACAAAAACGCAAGATGGCCTTGGCCGCGCAGAGCCGGGAGCGCGCCGCCAAGCAGGCGGCCAATGCCGTCAAATATTCCAAGGACAATCCGATCCACCCCCTCTATCTAGGCCATGCCATGGCCCGCAACCTGGCCGCCAACACCATGCTGGTGTCGGAGAATTTCCGCGCCTCGGACCATTTGATGCCCTTCGGCTATGGCGATAATGATTGGAGCCTAGTGCGCACCGCGGGCGGCAGCCTGGGCTATGGCGTGGGCGGCGCGGTGGGCGCGCAATTGGGCGCGCCGGACCGCCCCGTGGTGCTGAGCATCGGCGACGGCGGCGTGATGTACAGCTCCGCCGGCTTCTGGAGCATGGCGCGTTACAGCCTGCCGATCCTCACCGTGGTCTGGAATAATATGAACTATCAGACCGTGCGGACCAATTTCGCGGCCTGGGGCGGCAACATGAAGGACCAAAACAAATACCCGGAGACCTATTTGGGCGATCCGGCCATCGATTTCGTCATGCTGGCCAAGTCCCAGGGCATCGAGGGCGCGCACGTGAACGAGCCCGGCGAACTGGAAGCGGCCCTAAAACGCGGCGCCGCGGCCCAGGCGGCGGGCGAGCCGTATCTGCTGGACGTTCATATCACCAACGTCGGCGCCGGCGCGGATTCGACCTGGTACAGAGCCTTTGGCTCGCAGATTTAGATTAAATTGAGATAACTAACCTTGGCGCGCCTTGAAACGGCGGTTGGTTTTGTTGATCACATAAACCCGGCCCTTGCGGCGGACTATCCGGCAATCACGGTGGCGGTTTTTCGCCGACTTCAAGGAATTCAGAACTTTCATCACATCACCCGTTCCCAGCCCCATTCAGGATATCCGAAGCGGAGCAAAAAGGTGCGCGGAACATACAGACGGCCCCCCGGACTGTCAACGCCGCCACTTGACGCGGCAATTGGCGATCTCCACGGGGCGCGCGCGGGCGGCTTGGAACGAACCTGAAAGGCTCTAAACCTCAGGTCTCAAGGCCCAGATCGATCTGATCGGCGGCGTTGTAATTGGCATCGTACCACCATTTTATGTATTCGTCATATGTTATATCCGGATAAAGCGGTGGATTATCCGGGCCGCGACAACTAGGCAGGCAGGAAATCAGGGTATCCAAATGAGGGCCCATGAAATAGGGAATGGCGTAGCGGGCCCGATCCTCCGGCGGCACCACCCGGTGCGCCGTCGAGAGGAAACGGCCGTTGCTCCAGCGGTGCAGCATATCGCCCGTGTTGACCACGAACGACCCGGGCACGTGGGGCACATCCCGCCAGTCACCCGACGGCATTTT
>JAYGEB010000101.1:0-14409 GCA_046582595.1 Alphaproteobacteria bacterium
GTCGTGTTTGGCGTAATTATTTCTATTCCGCGTCAGGCAACTTCGAACAGGCCGGCGGCGCCCATGCCGCCGCCGATGCACATGGTGCAAACCACATATTTGACGCTGCGGCGCTTGCCCTCGATCAGGGCGTGGCCAACCATGCGGGCCCCGCTCATGCCATAGGGATGGCCGATAGAGACGGCGCCGCCGTTGACGTTCAGGTTTTCGTCCGGGATGCCCAGGCGGTCGCGGCAATACAGCACCTGCACGGCGAAAGCTTCATTCAGCTCCCACAGGCCGATGTCGTCGACGGTCAGGCCATTGCGCTCCAGCAGCTTCGGCACCGCGAAGACGGGGCCGATGCCCATTTCATCGGGCTCGCAACCGGCCACGGCCAATCCGCGATAGATGCCAATGGGCTGGATATTACGCTGCTCGGCCAGTTTCGCGTCCATAACCACGGCGGCGGAGGCACCATCGGATAGTTGCGAGGCGTTGCCAGCGGTGATGACGCCGCCCTCGAATACCGGCTTCAGCCCGACCAGCCCTTCCAGATTGGTCGAGGGGCGGTTGCCTTCGTCCTTGTCTAAAGTGACCTCTTCCTCGGTGACCTCGCCACTTTCCTTGTTGGTAACCTTTTTGGTGGAGGTCATGGGCACGATTTCGTCGTCGAATTTACCAGCCTGTTGCGCCGCCGCCGTGCGCATCTGGCTCTGCAGGCCATAGGCGTCCATGTCGTCGCGGCTGATGGCATAACGCTCGGCCACGATTTCGGCGGTGTTCAGCATGGCGATATAGATATCCTTGGCCTGGCCGGTGACGGATTTGTTGGCGTGTACGTTCATGTCGCCGTTCTGCACCATGGAAATGGATTCAACGCCGCCGCCCACGCAGACCGGCATGGCGTCATCGATCACCTGCTTGGCAGCGGTGGCGATGGCCATCATGCCCGAGGAACATTGCCGGTCCAGGGTCATGCCGCTGACGCCCACCGGCAGGCCGGCGGCCAGCAGGCTTTGCCGCGCCGTGTTATTGCCCGTCGTGCCCTGCTGCAGGGCGCAGCCGATGATCACGTCATCGACCTCGGCTGGGTCGATGCCGGCGCGGGCCACCGCATGCCTGATGGCGTGGCCGGCCATGGCCGGGCCTTCGGTATCGTTGAAGGCGCCGCGATAGGCCTTGCCGATCGGGGTCCGGGCGGTGGAAACAATGACGGCGTCTTTCATGAGAGGGTCTCCTGACATTGGGCGAGAATTTCAATTTTGGTCATTGCGGCAATATAGCCATGCCGCCCGGCCCGCGCCAGCCACCAACGCGTGTTCACTCGGCCATGACGTGGGGCCATGACATGGGGCGTGACATGCCCCCGCCCATCCTAACCCTTCATACCTTGGCCAAGATGGCGTTAGAATGACGGCAAAACCAATGCGGGACCGTTGGGAGGAATGGCGATGGTGGAGTTCGACTATATCGTGATCGGGGCCGGTTCCGCCGGTTGCGTTCTGGCCAATCGCCTGACCGTGCCGCCCTTGTCCCGGACCCTGTTACTGGAAGCGGGCGGCCCGGACCGCGATATCTGGATCCATATTCCCGTCGGCTTCACCAAGACCCTGAACGATCCGGCCGTGAACTGGTGTTTCGAGACGGAGCCGGAGGAAGCCACGGGGAACCGGAAAATTCCCATTCCCCGGGGCAAGGTCCTGGGCGGTTCCTCCTCCATCAACGGCATGCTCTACGTGCGTGGCCAGGCCCGAGACTATGATACCTGGGCCCAGATGGGCAATCGGGGCTGGTCTTATGATCAGGTCCTGCCCTACTTCAAAATGTCCGAGAAATTCGAACGGGGCGGCAACGAACTGCGCGGCGGCCGCGGCCCCATGAACGTGGCCGACATGCGTGAAAACAACAAACTTTTGGATGCCATGATCGAGGCCGGCGGCCAGGCCGGCCATGGCATCAACCCCGATTACAATGGCGAGAAACAGGACGGTTTCGGCTATTATCAAGTCACCCAACGCAACGGTCGCCGCCATAGCACGGCGCGAGCCTTCCTGGGCCCGGCCTCGCATCGGGCCAATCTGCATATAGAGACCAATGCCATGGCCGCCCGGCTGCTAATGGAAGGCAAGCGGGTGGTCGGCGTGGAATACAGGGTGGGTGACAAGACCCGCCAGGCACGCGCGGCGAGGGAGGTGATCCTCTGCGCCGGGGCCGTGCAATCGCCGCAGTTGTTGGAATTGTCGGGCATCGGCCAGCCGGCCCTGCTCAAGGAACATGGCATCGAAGTCCGTCATGAATTGCCGGGGGTGGGCGAAAATTACCGCGATCATTATATGAGCCGGGTCAATTGGCGGGTTAAAAATGCCGGCACCCTGAACGAACAGAGCCGGGGTTGGCGCCTGGCCCTGGAAGTCCTGAAATACGGCATTGCGCGGCGTGGCATGCTGACCTATACCGCCGGCATCGTGCATGGTTTTGTCCGCAGCCGGCCGGAACTGGCGACGCCCGATGTGCAGTTCCACGGCGCCCATGCCAGCCATTCGGGCGGCAAGGACCGCCGGCTGGATGCCGAACCGGGCATGACGCTCGCGGCCTGTCAGCTACGTCCGGAAAGCCGTGGCTCGATCCATATCCGCGATGGGCGTCCGGGCAGTGAACCGGCGATCCGGCCCAATTTCCTGGCCGACGAGATCGACCGCGCCGCCTTGATCGCCGGCCTGCGCATCGCCCGCGACATCGGCCGGCAACCGGCGCTGGAACCCTATGTGGAATTCGAGATGCTGCCAGGGCCGGATATCCAGTCGGACGACGAATTACTCTCGTATGCCCGCGCCACCGGCTCCACCGTCTATCACCCCATCGGCACCTGCCGCATGGGTCCGGACAGCGATGTTACCGCCGTGGTCGATGACCGCCTGCGGGTACATGGCCTGGAAGGCCTGCGCATCGTCGATGCCTCCATCATGCCGACCCTGGTCTCCGGCAACACCCACGCCCCGGTGGTCATGATCGCCGAAAAGGGCGCCGACATGATCCTCGAGGACGCGGCGGGATCATAGCGAACGCGTACCTCCCCAAGTCAAAAGGCCATTGCAAGAGCGATCCGGAAACGCGATTGCCGCTGCCCCGTGCCCAGGCCTATCTTGGCCGTTTCCCCACCGCGCCGGCGTGGCGGCTCAATAATAATCGAAATTGTCCTAAAGTGGGGTGGAAGCCTCGGAAGCAATCGTCGGTAATTTCCGAATACGCTTGCCTACGATTTTCTGCGCGGCAAGCAATTCAAATTGTGCTTGAAGGTTCATCCAGAACTGCGGATCGGTTTTAAACCAATGGCCAAGCCGAAGCGCCGTATCACCCGTGACCGCCCGTTTTCCATTAATAATCTGGCTCATCCGGTTGGCCGGCACATCTATTTGGCGCGCCAATTCGGTGGGTGATACGCCAATCTCAGAAAGCTCCTCCTTCAGAACTTCGCCCGGATGGACGGCATGTTGTAGCATCTGCGCTTTCCTTTCTCAGTGATAGTCAACGATCTCTACATTGCTGGGGCCCGGCGTGCCATGCGGCCATTCAAAGCAAATCCGCCATTGCCTGTTGATACGAATACTGTACTGGCCTCGCCGATCACCACTCAGCCTTTCCAGCCGATTACTTCGTATCGCACGAAGAACATCAACCGAGGTTGCCGCATGCAAAATAGCCAGCCGTCGCCCCGCCTGCTCCGCGAAACCTTGAAACGCGTTGACCATTTCACCCCTGGCAAACCGTTCCGTCCTTCTATCTCGGTAACTAGCGATCATGCTTGGATAGTTTGCCTAGATTGACGCTGTACGTCAATCAAATATACTGGGGAACCTAAAACGAAGCCGGTCAGATCAGAGACAAAATTGCCTTGGCGAACGCTTCCGGCGCTTCCTGGGGCAGATTATGGCCCACGCTGGGGATGACTTCCCGCCGGTAGGGGCCGGTGAAAAAACGTTCGTGTCCGGCGCAGCCATTGCGCGAGATGACGCCGTCGCCGCCGCCGTCCATGGCCACCGTGGGCACGGATATCAACGGCCGTTCGGCGAGGCGGGCCTCGATCTCCTCCACTCTTGGGTCACCGGGGACCAAGGCATAACGATGGCGATAGGAATGGATCACCACCTCGACGAAATCCGGGTTCTCGAACGAGGCCGCGGTGCGGTCATAGGTGGCGTCATCGAATTGCCAGTTGGGCGACCAGAGTTGCCATAGCAGTTTACAATAGGGATGGCGGTTGGCCTCCAGGCCAGCCCGGCCCCGTTCGCCGTGAAAATAGTATTGGTACCAGAATTTATGCTCCATCTCGGGCGGCGCCGGGCGGTTGGAATTGGCAATATTCTGGACGTTGTAGCCGTTGCAGCTAACCAGCCCGGTCACCCGCTCCGGCCACAGGGCGGCGGCGATACAGGCGGCCCGTCCGCCCCAGTCATATCCGCCCAGCACGGCGTCGCCGATTTCCAAGGCATCCATCAAGGCGCGCAAGTCGTTGCCCAGCACCGCCTGCTGGCCCGAGCGCGGCGTATCCGGCGAACGAAAACGTGTCGGGCCATAGCCGCGCAAATAGGGCACGATGACCCGGCAACCGGCCGCCGCTAAAATTGGCGCGACTTGGTCATAGGCCCGGATGTCGTAGGGGAAGCCATGCAGCAGGATGACGAGAGCGCCAGTAGATGCGCCATGTTCCTCATAGGCCACATTCAGCACGCCGGCGGCGATGGTTTTGCTTTCAGGGCCCGCCATTCTATTCCAATTCCTGGATAAACGTGATGATGTTCCGTCCGTCCCGGCGGTGGTATTGGGCGCCGTGTACCAGATTGCGCACCAAGTGAATGCCAAGGCCGGCGATTTCCCGTTCTTCAACGGGCAGTTCCATGTTCGGCATCGCCGCGCTCAAGGGGTTGAAGGGTATGCCGTCGTCGATGATGGTAACGCAGAGCTTGGCGTCATGCCGCCGCATCACAATGGTGATTTCGTGCCGGCCCTGGTCAGGAAAGCCATAAAAAATGATGTTGGACAGCATTTCATCGAAAATCAGGCTAAAGCGGTTGACGATGTTGGGCGGCAGGCCGCAGGACGCGGCGAAACTCTCAAAGGCGTGGGTGACCGTGGCGATCTCGGTCAGGTCGTTTTCAATCACGATCTGCTGTTCGGCGTGCGGTTCCGTCATTCCATCGTACTCGGCGTCTTACCTGATACTGTGCCCGGCGCGGCGCGCCCTCTCCGACGGATCGGCCACGCCGGCAAGCCTAGGGCGAAACGGCCCTCTGGGCAATTGTCCGTGATCGGGTAAGATATGCGCCAGCTTCTTTTTTTGGGAAACGCAAAAGAGACATGACATGAAAAAGCGCGTAATGGTGCAACTGGCGATCAGTGACGGTCTGAAATCCGTGTTCGACGGGCGCGACGACATCGAAGTCGAACAGTTCAGCGAACTCAGCGAAGACAACATATTTCAACATATCGGCAACTACGATGCGGCGATCCTGGGCGGCGCGGCCTTTACACCACGTCTGATCGAGGCGGCGGACAAACTGAAAATTGTCTCCCGCTTCGGCGTCGGCTATGACGCGGTCAACGTGCCGGCCCTGACCAAGGCCGGCATCCCCTTGTCCGTCGCCGGCATCGCCAACTCGGTGACGGTCGCCGAACATGCCCTGTTCTTCATGCTGGCCCTGGCCAAGCAGGCTTTTGTCTATGACCGCGCGACCCGCGAGGGCAATTGGGCTATCCGCTTTGAGCAACCGGCCTTCGATCTGGCCGGGCGCACGGTCATGGTCATGGGCTTCGGCAGGATCGGGCGGCGCCTGGTCAACCGCCTGGTGGCCATGGAGATGAAGGTCCTGGTGCATGACCCTTACGTGGTGCAGGACGGCATCCGCACCGCCGGCGCCACGCCCGTGGATGATTGGCGCGCCGTATTGGGAGAGATCGATTTCCTCTCCATCAATTGCCTGAAGAATGCGGAGACCAACGGCATGGTCGCCGCCGCCGAACTGGCGGCCATGAAGAACACGGCTTATGTGGTCAATACCGCCCGTGGCGGCATCATCGACGAGGGCGCGCTGTACGATGCCCTGAAATCCAACGCCATCGCGGGTGCGGGAATCGATCCCTTCGTGGTGGAGCCCGCGACGGCGGACAATCCCCTGTTCGAACTGGACAACATCATCGTCAGCCCCCATTCGGCGGGGGTCACGGAAGAATCCATCTTCCGCATGGGCCGGATCGCGGCACAGAATGTGGTCGATTGTTTCGACGGCAAATTGGACCCGGCCAATGTGATCAACGTGGAAGTACTGGAATAGGGCAATGGCCACCCCGGCGCCGGAATGGCCGAGCCGCGCCGTACAGGCCGGGGGCGCCAACAGCGTTATTGGTTTGCGGACCGTCTATTGAGAATACGGGTTAAAGGCTCGCCCCTTGGGGGGCTGTTGATCGTCGGTCTGGGTACCCTGATCGTGCCCCTGGACACATCCGTCAATATCGCCTTTCCCGATATTACGTCTTCCTTCGGCGTTCCCATCGCGGCCATTCAATGGGTCGTGGTCTGTTACGTGCTGACCAATGCCGCGCTGATGCTGGCGTTCGGCAAGCTGGGCGATCTGTTCGGGCATAAGCGCATTTTCATGATCGGACTGGCCGTCTCCGCGCTGGCCTTCATCGCCTGCGCCACGGCGCCGGCCTATCATTGGCTGTTGCTGGCCCGCGTCGGCCAGGGCGTCGGGGCGGCGCTGGTGCTGAGTTGCGGCCCCGCCCTGGCGACGGCGCTGTTCCCTGCAAGCCGCCGGGCCCGGGCCTTGGGCGCCTACACCATGATGTTCGGTATCGGTTCCGCCGTCGGGCCGTCCCTGGGCGGCTTCATGGTGCAGGCCTGGGGCTGGGAGGCGGTGTTCTGGTTCCGCCTGCCGATCTGCCTGACCGCCCTGGCCCTCCTGCCCTGGCTCAACGATGAACAGGGAGAGCGCCGCCCCGGCACCTTCGATTTGCGGGGCGCCCTGTTGCTGGCCCTGGGCCTGGGCGCGCTGATGTTCGCCTTGAACCAGTTGCGCAACGATACCGGTTATGGACTGGCGATCGCCGCCCTGGGTGGTGGGGCGCTGGTGGCATTTGTCTGGCGCGAGATCAGGTCGGCGGAACCGATCATTCCCCTGGCGGTATTTCGGCGCCTGGATTTCTCGGTGCTGAATATCTTCAACGGCCTGGTCATGCTGGTCGGCTTCGCGCCCTATCTGCTGGTGCCCTATTTCCTGGTTCGGGTGACGGACCATTCCCTGGCGTTGAGCGGTCTCATACTGGCTACCTCCGCCCTGGGCCAGGCCGTGGCCGCCCCGCTGGGGGGCTGGCTGCTGAGTTGGCGGCCCTGGGCCAGCCCCTTGGCCTTGTTGGGCGCGGTGCTGGTCGCCATTGCCACCTTCGCCATCGGCGCCTGGGACCAGGGCGTGGGTATTTGGACCATGGTCCTGCCCATGGTCGTGCAGGGCCTGGGCCTGGGCCTGTTTCAGGTTTGCATTTTGGTCGTGGTGACCCAGCGCCTGGATGTCCGCGACCGGGGCGTGGCCGGCAGCCTGGCCCAGGTTTCCCGCACCATCGGCGTCGTCCTGGGCGCGACCTGCCTGTCCCTGATATTCGCCCATCTGCGGCAAGAAACCACGGCCGGCGGTTTGGACGAAATGGCCGCTTTCCTGGCCGCCTTCCGCCAAACCTTCTTCGTCGCCGGAACCGGCCTGCTGCTCTGCCTGGGCCTGACCCTCGTCCGCCCGCGCCTCTGGTTCAACTAGGACTATTTCGAGATTGAATCGATCGGGCCTCGCTCTCTTCGCTCACGCTTGTGCGCAAGAGCGCACCGCTCCGCGCGGGCGGCGCATAAGCGCCGGGCCGCCGTCGCGGCCGTGATCGACCATTTCTATTCCCCCTCCGTTGAATCGTCGCCAAGGCATGGCCGCAAAAATATCCGTTGAATGATCAGTTGAATGATCAATGGCATCAAAGATCAATGCTGCGTTTTGCCATGGCGCGGTGCCATTTGGTTGGCAATTCGTCGTCCAGCACAAGCTGGCCGTCCGGCGGAATGGTGATCCAATCCTTGCGTTCGATCTCCTTTTCCAACTGTCCGGGCGCCCATCCGGCATAGCCGATGGCGAGGAAGCCTTTGGCGGGGCCCCGGCCGTCGGCCAGGGCGGCCAGGATTTCCGGGTGCGGGGTCAGGGAAATCGTGGCCGTGACCACGGCCGTGTTGGGCCCGCTATAGTCGCTTGAATGGATGTAGGTCCATCGCGTGATCCTGACCGGACCGCCGTATTGGATGCGCACGGCGCCGCCCCGGTCATGGGCGGGCCGTTTGCCGGTCATGCCTTCCATGACCTCCGCCGCCGGCCGGGTTGAGATCAATCGATTGAGAATGACGCCCTTGGCGCCACGTTCATCGTGGTGCAACATCAGAATGACGGTCCGGGCGAAACGGCGGTCCGGCATGCTTGGCGCGGCGACCAGCAACCAGCCCGCCTGCCGGGCAAAGTTATTTTGCTTGGCGCGGGCCGGGGCGGCGTCAATCCGGTCCGTGCCGCCGCTCCATAGGACAAATACTACGGCCAGGGCGGCGGCCAGCGCGGCAATCAACCGGCCTGACATGGCGCCGAACCTATCTCGATTTGTCGCGGCAACGCGGCGTCCCTCCAGCGCCGTAAAATAGCACGGCCAGGCCCGCCCGGTTTTGTTTATTTGACCGTTACCGCTAAGGTGCCGGGCGGCCTACCCGTTTTAGCCCCATCGCGGCGTCGGGCGGAGATATTCGAAACAAGGAGAGGCAGGCATGAGTTACGATCTGATCATCAAGAATGGCATGGTCATAGATGGCTCCGGCGGCGCGCGCTATCGCGGCGATATCGGGGTCAAGGACGGCAAGATCGCCACCATCGGCCGCATCGGCGCCCCGGCCGACGATGTCGTGGATGCGGAAGGTCATGTGGTGACGCCGGGGTTCGTCGATGGCCATACCCATATGGACGCCCAGATCTTTTGGGATTCCCTCGGCAGCTGTTCCTGCTACCACGGGGTCACGTCCGTGGTCATGGGCAACTGCGGTTTCACCCTCGCGCCCTGCCGGGAGGACGAGGTCGATTATGTGTTCCGCAATCTGGAGCGGGCGGAGGACATCTCCCGCGACGCCATGTTGGCGGGCATAAAATGGCAATGGGAAACCTACCCCGAATATCTCGACGTCATCGACAAGCTGCCCAAGGGCATGAACTATGCCGGTTATGTGGGCCATTCCGCCTTGCGCACCTATGTCATGGGCGAACGCGCTTTTGACGAGCCGGCCAGCGAGGATGATCTGGCGGCCATGGTGGCCAATGTGCGGGACGCGGTGAAAGCCGGCGCCATCGGCTTTTCCACCTCCCGCAGCCCGGCCCATTTGCAGCCCGACGACCGCCCCGTCGCCTCCCGCGTCGCCGATTTCGCGGAGGTCCGCGCCATCGTCAACGGCATGGGCGCGCTCGATGCCGGGATTTTCCAAATGGCCATGGAGCGGGGCAGCAACGAGGAGTTGGCGGCCTACTACCGCCGGCTGGTGGAGCTATCGAAAGAGAGCGGCCGGCCAATTACCTTTGGCAGCCTGACCCGGCGCACCAATCCCGGCGCCTGGAAGGCGCTGTACGATATCGTCGAACAGGGCAACCAGGATGGCGCCCAGATCTTCACCCAGGTGCACGCCCGCGAGATCAACGTGGTGCTGTCGTTCGAAACCCAATTGCCGTTCGATGACTGGCCGGTGTGGCGGGATATCCGCAAACGGCCCCTGGCCGAACAACGGGCAGCCCTGCGCGACCCGGAAACCAAGCGCAAGCTGATCGAGGCCGCCATGGGCGGCGCCCCCAACAAAAAAGTCACCGGCGGCGAGGCCAGGCCCCCCGAATGGGATTATTTCTATTTGATGGACACGGCCTCCTGGCCCCACCGCAGCCTGGCCGAGATCGCCCGCGAGCGGGGCGTCGCGCCCGTGGAGGCGATGATCGACATCGCCCTGGAACATGATTTAAAGGTGTTCTTCCGCCAGCCGATCTCCAACGAAGACGAGGAAGCCGCGCTGGCGATCATGAAGCACCCCCGCTCCCGCGTCACCTTCTCGGATTCCGGCGCCCACGTCAGCCAGATCATGGACAGCTCCCTGCAAACCCATTTGTTGAGCTATTGGGTGCGCCAGCGCCAGGAATTCACCTTGGAACAGGCCGTCCGCATGATCACCTACGACACCGCCACCTCTTGGGGCTTCCACGACCGGGGCCTGCTGCGTGAAGGCATGGCCGCCGACATCGTGGTTTTCGACCCCGACAAGATCGCGCCGCGGCTGCCCACCGTCGAATACGACCTGCCGGCGGGCGCCCAGCGCCTGAAACAAATGGCCGACGGCATCGCCGCCACCATAATCAACGGCCAGGTCGTCTTGCGCGACAACCAGCACACCGGAGCGCTGCCGGGGCAGTTGCTACGCGGGCCGCTGGCGCGGGCGTGAGGGGTGACGGAAAGGCAGGAATTCCGCGGTCACGGCTTGGCTGGGTCGATCTCGAACGCGAATTTGAGGCGATAGCCGAGCACGCGGGCATATTCCTCGACCGTCGCCAGTCGCGGTGAATTATCGGAATTGACGCTTTCCAGACGGGAGATGCTGCTTTTTTTGGTGCCCAATAAATTCGCCATATCCTCTTGCGTAAATCCCTTGGCCTGGCGCATAGCGATCATGTCGCGCTTCATGGCATAGGCGGGCGCCAATTCGTCATAGCCTGCCTTCACATCTGGATTCCGCAGCGCTTCAGTCCGAAAATCTTTAAATGTTGCACGTTTCTCGGCCATTGTTCGTAATCTCCTTCATGGGATTGCCCACCTTTCAGGGCACGAAGAGCAATTTTCATTCAATGTCATTCCCGCGAAGGCGGGAATCCATGTCTGGGCGCCAAGGGTGGTGAAGAACGAGACCACTTCGAACTCAGTGTGGATTCCCACTTTCGCGGGAATGACAGCGCATAAACATCAGCCGAAAATCTTAACGAACACCGTGTCCATAGCAATTGAATATGTTATCAAAAATGTGAACTTTTTTCAAGACATCGACTTCGTTTTCAAATGAGAAACTTCAAGACCGGCCCCCGAACTGTTAACCTCGCCCCAAACCGCGAACAAAACCCCAATCGATCCCATGGAGGACAGCGCCAATGTCATGGCAACCGGAACTTGATGAATTGAAACGGCGCGAGGCGTTCGCGGAAAAGCTGGGCGGCGAGATGCGGGTCCAGCGGCAAAAGGATGGCGGGCGCTATACCGTGCGCGAACAGATCGAGATACTGGTGGATGCGGGCTCCTTCCGCGAACTGGGCAAGATCGCCGGCATGGCCCAATACGACGGCCAGAACAATCTGGAAGACCTGGTTCCCTCCAATTTCGTGTTTGGCCGGGCCCGCCTGAACGGGCGGCAGGTGGTGGTGTGCGGCGACGATTTCACGGTCCGCGGCGGCTCGGCCGATGCCACCATCAAGGGCAAGCACCTGACCTGCGAGGCCATGGCGAACCAGTTGCAATTGCCCCTGGTGCGTCTGGTCGAGGGCTCGGGGGGCGGTGGTTCGGTCAAGACCATCGAGACCACGGGGCGTTCCAACGTGCCGGGCGTCGTCGGCTGGGAAATGGTGGTGGCGAACATGGGCCTGGTGCCGCGGGTGGCCCTGGGCCTGGGTTCGGTGGCCGGGCTGGGCGCGGCGCATCTGGCGGCCTCGCACTATTCGGTGATGATCAAGGACAAATCGGCGATGTTCGTGGCCGGCCCGCCCGTGGTCAACCGCATCGGGCAGAATTTGACCAAGAACGAACTGGGCGGCTGGAAAATCCAACTACGCGCCGGCGCGGTCGATCATGCGGTGAATACGGAAGAGGAAGCCTTTGATTGCGCCAAGCAATTTCTCTCCTATTTGCCCCAATCGGTCCATGAACTGCCCCCCAGGGGCGCCCGGGACGACGACCCGGACCGTCGGGTTGAGTGGCTGATCGACGCCATCCCCCGCAACATCCGCAAGATCTACAAAATGCGCCCGATCATCGAGGCCCTGGTCGATGATGGATCGTTCTTCGAAATGGGCCGGGAATACGGCAAATCGGTGATCACCGGACTGGCGCGGCTGGATGGCTGGCCCGTCGCCTTCATGGCCTCCGATCCCTATTCCTATGGCGGCTGCTGGACGGCGGATACCTGCCGCAAGGTCACCAAGTTCGTCGATCTGGCGCAAACTTTCCACCTGCCCATCGTCAACCTATCCGATTGCCCTGGTTTTCAGGTCGGCCTGGAGGCGGAGCAGAGCGGCGTCATCAAGGAAGGCGTGCGCGCCATGAGCGCGATCTGGCAAACCACGGTGCCCTGGTGCACCATGATCATCCGCAACGTCTTTGGCGTCGCGGGCGCCGCGCACACGGTGGGTGACCGGTTTTCCACCCGCTATGCCTGGCCGTCGGGGCGCTGGGGCTCGCTGCCCCTGGAAGGCGGCATCGAGGCCGCCTACAGCGCCGATATTGCCGCCGCCGAGGACCCCGACGCCGCCTTGGCGGAAATCACCGAACGCCTGGAAAAGCTGCGTTCGCCCTTCCGTTCGGCCGAGGCGTTCTGGATCGAGGAGATCATCGATCCGCGCGGGACCCGTGCCCTGCTCTGCGAGTTCGCCAATACCGCCGCCCCCCTGCGCAAAACCGGCCCCTCCGCGCACGCCATGCGCCCGTGAGCGGCGTCACGGCATTTAATGTGCTAGCCATTTCCGGTATTGCCTTGCGGGATCACGGCTGCGAAGGCAGCCCGGCGCCGATGCGCCGCCCGCGCGGAGCGGTGCGCTCTTGCGCACAAGCGTGAGCGAAAATAGTCTACCCGGCGGGCTTTGATTTTTCGGACAGCGGCAGAAAAACCAGCGCCAGATTGGCCGCCAACAGACCGCCGGCCAGGAAATAGAATACCGCGCCCAGGCCCCAGCGATCGGCGATCAAGCCGCCGATGATGGGCGCCGCCGTGGCCAGCAGGGCCTGGCTGGCGAACATCAACGAGGTGGCCGAGCCGCCCAGGCTTGAGGGCGTCAGGTCCATCAGCCAGGATTGGATGACGGGCCGCACCGCGAACAGCACGAAACCCAGAATGGCGATACCGACGATAAAGGTCGCCATTTGGCCCAGGGCGGCAAGGCCGAGAATGACAATGGTGGAGGCGGACAGCCCGGCCAGCACGATGGGGCGGCGGCCGACGCGGTCGGACCAGGCGCCTGCAATGGGCGCCGCCACGACGCCGGCGGACTGCATGGCGGCCAGGGCCAGACCCAGCATGAGGGGTCCGGCGCCCAGATCATTGGCCAGATAGAGCGGCAGAAACGCCAGCAGGCCGGCCTGGGCCATGGTCCGCAGCGCGGCCACCACGCACAGGCTCAACACCGCGCGGTCTCGCAGCAAGGCGCCCAGGCCGCGCCAATAGGCCGCCAGGCTCATGCCCTCGCCCTTATCCGCGCTGGCGCCCCCCACGGCGCCTTGCCGTTGGCCGCCTTGCCGTTGGCCGCTTGTTTGCCGGGGCAGAACGGCGAACAGCACCACCGCCGCCGCCAGGGTGGGCACGGCGGCGGCCAGGGCCGCCTGGGGCCAGCTCAGCCAGAGCAGCGCCGCGCCGACGGCCAGGGGGGCCAGGGCATCGCCGCCGTTGGCGCCCAGGGCATGAATGGAAATGGCATAGCCGCGCTGTGCGGGAAAGCGCCGGGAAATATAGGAAATGGCGGCGGGATGCCACATGTTGTTGGTAAAACCGATCAAAATAACCAGGGGCAGCAAGCCCAACACCCCGCCCGCCAGGCCGAAACAGGCCATGGCCACCGCGCCCAGGCCCAGGGAGGCGACCAATATGGGCACCCGCCGCCCCGTCACGTCCACCGCCAGGCCGCTGACCAGGTTGGTGGCGAAGGCGCTCATATGCATGGCCGCGACCAGCAGCCCGGCCTCGGTATAGTTCAGCTCCAGATGCCGGGCGATGAAAGGCAACAGGATATAAAACGTGCCCAACAGCCAATGGGTCGCGCCATGGCCCATGCCCACCAGCAAGATCGGTCCCTGCCGGCGCCAAGGCAGCCCGGTCAGTCGTTGCACCATGGACATATGCGGCGGGCCTTCCTCGTTGGCGGGGCGATGGAGCCGCCATCATCCCCAACCCCAAGCATATTGCAAATCCCCCCCGCCCGGCCTATTGTCCCGCCGCCCATCAAAGCTTCGGGCCGGCGTAGCTCATCGGTAGAGCAACTGATTAGTAATGAGATTATCTATATCAGTTTATCCTTTATAAACAATAAGTTAGGTATATTACCCTACTGAATATACCATTTACAAAACCTTTACAAAATCAACAAA
>JAYGEB010000166.1:0-2216 GCA_046582595.1 Alphaproteobacteria bacterium
GACTCTTAAGAAAAGAGCAATTGAACCAATCACTTGTGTCGCGAAGGCGACTCCGATTAATTGAAAATTGCTCTAACCCAGGACGGTTCGGACCAGTTCGGCTTGTATTTTTCCCACCTTGGCGACCTCGTCGCTGATGGCGGCGACAAGTTCGTCCGGTTCGCGGTCCAATTTGGAGGCGACGCGCAGGGCCAGGGCATTTTTCTCCAACAATTCCAAACCCTTCTGCACCGGCGGCCGGCCAAACAGACCCGCCAAAACGCCGGACAGGGCATCGCACAGGGCGTTCAAATCGACACTGTCGCCCGGGATCAGGGTCTTGTTGTAAATGCTGATCGAGGTTTGGAGCGTGGTCAATTCGCGCTCGTAGCGATCGGGCAATGAGGGATCGGAGAGCGCGGATTTCAGTTTGTCGGCCAGATACCAGATGCGGCGCGCCACGTTGCGCAATTTCAAACGCCGCAACTCAATAAGGGTTTCCTCGATCCGGGCCGCATTTGGCGCCGCGTCCGGCCGGCCTTCAACGCGGGCCCGCAAGGCGTTCGGGACGGTGATGGAGGTGGTATCTTTCTCCAACTCGGTGGTGCCGCGCCGGTCCGGGCCAAAATAATCCTCGCTGATAACGAATGGTTTGCGATGCCGCACCAAGGCTTCAATTCGCTGACCCATTTGAGCGGTGGAAAAGGGAAACAACAAAACGTCGTCCGCGCCGGAACTCATGACGGGCCGCAACGCCTTCAATTTGGCATCCCATGTGGTCAAAAGAATGGGCACGAACGGATCGAGGCCCAGGCGCCGCCCGCGAACATCGCCGACCAGGCCTAACGCACCACAATCCTCGCCGCCCAAATCCAATATGATAAGATCCACGCGTAGATTGTTCAGCGCGATCCTGGCCTCCGCCAGGTCGCCGAATTTCAGAAACGTTTTGAAGCCCAAGACGTTCAGCACGGAGCGGGTCTGTTTGCGCACCGCCTGCCGCCGGTCGAGCAACAAAACCGCCGCGTCCGCGTATTGGGTATTTTGCATGGTGGACTGGCCCCGTGATTTTCCCTCGCCCTCAATTTTCGCTGGCACTGGAGCTATGTCGCCTCGGGCCGCCTCGGGCCGCCATAGTCTCTCATGTGTTGATTTAACGGGCGCTGAAGAAACATGGTTAACGTCAACTTGCCTGGATAAACCTACCCGCACGGGCAACGGCGATCGCATGCCGTCGCCGATGGGGCACGAAGGGTTGGTTCAAATGCTTTTTTCGTAAAGAATTGGAAAGCATTTGGTCTACAGTGTGCCCGGTGCATTCTGGCATGGGCCGAAGCGAGGTAAGAGATGAAATGGTGGGGACCGGCCGGCCTGATCGCCGGCGTTGTGTTGACTTGGTTCGGCTACGATCTTATCCAGCGCGCCGTCAATATTGACTGGAACATTTACCTGCCGCACATCATGGTCGGCACGGTGCTTTGTGTCGCCGGACCTTTCGTGGCCGTGGTCGCCCTGGTCAACGCCCGCCGGCACGGCCGTTGAACGACCGCATGGCACCGCATGAAATCCCCTGACTTAACCCTGACAGCCCCATGATTGGCCCATGACGGCCCCCATGACGGCCAGTGATAGTCTGTGCGCCAGAGCCTGCGCGGTTTTGCAGACCGCCGATCCGGCCGCCAAGGCCGCCGCCGGTGCCGCCGTGGCCAGGGACTGGCGCGACGGCGTTATTGCCAACGTCGGCGCTTGCCCGCCGCCGCCCCTGCCCGCGCGGCCCGCCCTCCCGGTACTGCGCCGTCCCGGCGACATGCCCCGGCGCCGAACCGGCGGGCCAAGCGGGCGTATCGCTTTGTTGCACGCCGTCGCCCATATCGAACTGAACGCCATCGACCTTGCCTGGGATCTGATTGCCCGCTTCGCCGATGCGTCTCTACCGCGCGCCTTCTACGACGACTGGGTGGATGTCGCGGTGGATGAGGGCCGGCATTTCACCTATCTGGCGGCCCGCCTGGCCGAAATGAACACCGTCTATGGCGATCTGCCGGCGCACGATGGATTGTGGCGGGCGGCGGTCGATACCGCCGGCGATTTGACCGCCCGCCTGGCGGTGGTGCCCATGCTGCTGGAAGCCCGGGGCCTGGATGTCACGCCGGCCATGGTGGGAAAGCTGCGCGCCGCCGGTGATGACCGATCCGCCGCCATATTGCAATTGATTTTGGACGAGGAAATCGGCCATG
>JAYGEB010000263.1:0-2077 GCA_046582595.1 Alphaproteobacteria bacterium
CGTGTGCTCTTCCGATCTGGAACTGTTCGAGACGGTCACCATTTCCAACCCGCGCCTGATGGCCGCCGTCACGTGCATCCTGGTGCTGATCGCCCTGTTGTATTTCATGCACCGCACCTGGACCGGCAAGGCCCTGCGCGCCGTCAGCCAGGACCGGGACGCGGCCGCAATCGCCGGGATCAATCCGGACCGCATGAATATGCTGGCCTTCGCGCTCGGTGGGATGATCGCCGCGCTTGCCGGCGCCATGCTGGTGCAGGCCTTCTCCTGGCTGCCGCAGGTTGGAGCCATTCCGGCCTTGCGGTCCTTTGTCATCGTCGTCCTGGGCGGGCTCGGTTCGCTTCCCGGCGCCTTTCTCGGCGGCATCATCGTTGGTCTGGTGGAAGCGGCTGGCACGGGCTGCATCCCCGATACGCAGCGGGCGGCTTCCTATATTCCCGCCTACAGCATGATTGTTCTGACCCTGACTTTGCTGCTGCGGCCGACGGGCTTATTCGGCCGCAGGTTCGCTGGCGGCGCGCACGGTAAATTCTAATGAAAAGAAGACATATACCGGCGCTGACGGGGCTGCTTATCGTCGCTTTCTTCATGGTCTTTCCGTTCATCTACGGCGCCAACGACTACCGCTACATCATGTCCTTGCTCATCGCCGGGTTCTACTATGCGATCCTCGCGTCGAGCTGGTCCATGCTGGCCGGGTACGCCGGACAGTTCTCGTTCGGTCACATGGGCTTCATGGGCGTCGGGGCCTATACGGCGGCGCTGTTCAGCCATTATTTTTACCTCTCGCCACTACCGACCGGACTATGCACCGAATTCCTTATCGGCGATCAGTATCTGGTCATCGTCAATGCCATCGGCGTCACCTCGTCAACCCTGAACCAGGACTGTTTGCGCCAGGCTTTGACAATCTGGGATGGCAGCGTTCAGGTCACGCCCATGCCGGTCTGGCTCGGGATCGTATTGGGCACTGTCATGGGGGGACTGTTCGGCCTTTTGATCGGCCTTCTCGTGCTGCCTTTGCGGGCCGCATATCTGGCCTTGTTCACTTTAGGATTTTCCGAGATTTTGCGCGCCACGATCAGTGGCGAAATCGCCATTACCCGAGGCCAGGCGGGGATCGAAATGCCGTATATGTTCGAGCGGGGCATAACCTTGTTCGGCCGGTACTACGATAAGACCGACAAGATACCGCCGTATTTCGTCATGTTCTTCCTGCTACTAATCTGCCTCGCCATTCTGCATTATCTGGCCAGTTCCAGGTTCGGCCTGTTCGTGCGCGCCCTGCGCGAGGATCAGGACGCGGCGGCGGCGCTGGGCGTCAACACCACGCGATACAAGATCATGGTGTTCGTCATTACCTCGATGATGGCGGCGCTCGCGGGCGCCGTCATGGGGTATTATGTCAATATAATTTCGCCCAATAATCTGATGATCCTGCAAATGAGCCTCGTGGTCGCCATGGCGGTGATCGGTGGGATCGAGAATATATTCGCCGCCGCGATTGGCGCCATCATCATCCACTTCGTGCTGGAGATGTTGCGCAATTCCTTCGAGATCGGTCCCTTTACGGTCGATATGACAATTTGGCGGCTGGTAATCTTCGGCGTGCTGCTCATGGTGACCCTGCGGTTCGCCCGCAACGGGTTGATCATACCGATCATCGATTATTTCTCGCGCGGCCATGTCGCCGCCGAGACCGTGGCCAAACGCACGGCGGGCATTGATAAGGCGGAGGGCCGGTCATGACCAATCTGGCGGTGCATAACCTGAATAAGCGCTTCGGCGGCCTGCATGTTCTCAAGGACGTAAATTTCGAGATAGAAGGGCCTGAGCTAATCGGTCTGATCGGTCCCAACGGCGCCGGCAAGACGACCCTGACCAATATTCTGGACGGCGCGATCAAACCCAACGGCGGCACGGTCTATCTCAACGGCAGGCGCATCGATCAACTGGAGCCCTATGAGGTGGCGCGGGCCGGTCTCGGGCGCACATTTCAGGTAACCCGTTCTTTCCGCCGCATGACGGTTCATGAAAACCTGCTGGTTCCGGCATTGGCCTTGGATCACGGCCTCGA
>JAYGEB010000333.1:0-1790 GCA_046582595.1 Alphaproteobacteria bacterium
TTGCCGTTTTTTTCCGCCAACGGCAGGATCGTGGCGGCCACTTCTTCGACCATCTGGCTGATTTCGAATCTTTCGAAGTATAGGTCCATGCGCCCGGCTTTGATCTTGGATAGATCGAGAATGTCGTTGATCAGGGCCAATAGGTGCTTGCCGGCGGATTGAATTTTCTCCAGATCGGGCATATAGGACTCGTCGCCCATATCCTCGGCCTCTTCGTGCAGCATCTCGCTATAGCCGATGATGGCGTTCAGCGGCGTACGAAGTTCGTGACTCATCTTGGCCAGGAAGTCAGATTTGGCGTGGTTGGCCTGGCGCGCCGCGTCGGCGGCTCCTTCCAGATCCGCGTTGGCCTGCTGCAGGTTGTCTTGAAAGCTGATCATGGTCTGCTGAAAGGCTTGGGCGGCGCGGGCGATATCACCGATTTCGTCCCTACGTCCGGTTTCGGGAATATCAATGTCACGCTCGTTGGCGGACAGCTCCCGCAGGGTGTTGGTGATGCGCACGGTCGGATTGACGATCCGCCAGGCCATCAGCAGCCCCAGCAGAATTCCACCCAGGATTCCGACAATGACGATGATCCAGTTGAGTTGAATGACGCTACGGCTTTGATCCAGCGCCATGCCGCGAAATTCATAACCTTCCTGGGCGGCGAATTCGACCAGCACCTCGATTTCCTCGTTGACCGCCGTAATCGCGGCAACCACCGGACCATGCAGCCGCGTGGCCACGTCGATGTCGTCATTTGAATAGGCGGTTTCAAGTGCCTGCCAGGCCCCATCCCAGATGGCGAGCGCGGCCCGGATCCGCTCGATCGCCTTCAGGCCTTCGGTAATTTTCACACGCTCTTCGGCGATGTCCAGGTCTTCGAGGAATATTTCCCGGTATTCCTCAATTTCCGCCACCAGGGCATGGCGTTTTTCGGCCTCGGCCGCCGCGGCCAGATCGGCAAGATTTACTTCGATGCGCGAGAAATCATGCTGGGCGCTGCGCGCGAAGTTGATGGACATCAGCGGTCCGTCATACATCGCCCGGGTAAATTCATAAATCCGGTTGAGGCTGTGGATACCGTAGGATCCCATGAACAGGATCAGCAACGTCAACGACAGGAACCCGATCAACAATTGCACGCGCAGTTTCATCGCGGTTGCCCCTCGTTCCTCGCGTGTTCCGCGCTATTCGACCTTGACCGTCATCTTCATGCGCGGGTGGATCACACAGCGGATCAAGAAGATGCCGCGTTTTTTCAGGACCAATTTGTATTCATCGCCGGGCATCTGCTTGCGGACGTCGAATTCAAACCCTCTGGTCGCGGAATACAGATTGTGGGCGTAGCGGTCGTCGTTGACGAATAGCATCGTGCCCCCGACCTTGGCGTCGAGCTGTTTCGGCGTGAAACGCTTTTTCTTTTGCGAAATCGTGAATTCTTCGGCGCCAGCCTGCCCGGCCGTCATCACAACGGCACCGGCTATTAGCATAGCGGCAATTAATCGCATCATTCGTTCTCCTTGCGGCGGCGTCAATTGCCGGTTTTGGCCCGAAACGGCAGGGGCAGGAACATTAAATTATCGTCCGCGGCGCCGGCGCGGCGGTGGCAGTCGTTGCAGAATTTCTGCGTCGCCGCATCCTGGCGCATGGCGCCGCTTGGCATGATTAGTCGTCTGTTAAGAAGCGGCTCTGAGTGCTGAGAACGGTATCATGGCGGCCCAAATGGCGGCGATGATTTTGCCCAACAAAGCCTTCAGCCACTTGAGGATGAGGCGGAAGTTGTAGCCGACGGCGCTCATCACGGC
>JAYGEB010000342.1:0-10587 GCA_046582595.1 Alphaproteobacteria bacterium
GCCGTGATGAGCGCCGTCGGCTACAACTTCCGCCTCATCCTCAAGTGGCTGAAGGCTTTGTTGGGCAAAATCATCGCCGCCATTTGGGCCGCCATGATACCGTTCTCAGCACTCAGAGCCGCTTCTTAACAGACGACGAAGTATCGTAGCCGGCCGGTTCCTCGGCGGGACTTTTACAATGTCCGCTGCACCACTGATAGCGATCAAAATATTAGATAAATATAATATTTTGTTATGACCCAAAGCCGCATGGGCATCGATAGCGGCGGGCAGTACGCTTCGGGTGTCAACGAGTATGACCGACCTAAATCGAGCCTTGGATATCTCAACTCTCAGGCAAACCGGCAATTTGGAGATGATCCAACATTCTTGTTAGATGTTCGGCAGAGGAACTTCCAAAAACATGCCTGACAAATTCCACGGAACAATCTGATTTACGAGCCAAGACTTCTTTAATCGCCAACTTTGCGTCCTTCATTTGTCCCAATCCCACATATGACCCGGCCAGGCCAAGGAATGGCCAAAACGCTACGGGTCTCAATTGTGATGATTGCTTGAGGCGTACAATAGCTTTATCAAATTCTCCAAGTCCATGTAATGACATGCCCATCACAAGGAAAAAATTCCACCGCGATGGATCGTTGGGGCTAAGGCTAATGGCTTTGTCAAAGCAAGAAATGGCTTCTTCAAGCTGCCCTGCATGGTTTAGAACGAAGCCGAGTTCATGATGAGCCTGCGCCAAATTTGGATTAAGTTTTGCCGCCGTTCGACATTCCGAGATGGCAGTTTCACTATTCCCGATCCTATCATTGACGATCCCAAGCGCTATATGCGTCAGAGCATTGCCATCTTCCAATTGAACCGCAGCCTCAGCCGCTCGTTTTGCTTCAGCTATTATTTCATCGATCGAAGCTGAATAACTGGATAGACCCGACCTAATCGCATAAACGCCCATCAAGGCGATCATGGAATGTGCATCTGCGAAATTTGGATCGAGTCTGGTCGCGTGATCAAATAATCGTTTGGCTTCGGCGTGGTCTTTATGGCTAAAGGGTCGGTAATAATGTGCCAAGCCCTTTTGGTAGGATTGCCAAGCGTCGAGCGACGGGCGGCTACTGCGCAGTGAACGTTCTCTTTCGGCGCTGCTCAATGCCGGCACCAACACGCCGGTGATTGACTGCGTGATTTCATCCTGAAGATCAAACAAATCCCCCGTCGGCCTGTCATAATTTTCGGCCCAAACGTGCCGGCTATTTTCGGCATCGATCAATTGAACGGCCACACGAACACGCGACGCCGAACTTCGGACGCTACCTTCGACCACGTAACGCACACCAAGTTCTTCGGAGACCTCTGTAACCTGGACGCTTTTGTCTTTGTAAGTAAAACTGGAATTACGGGCGATTACAAATAGCCAAGGAAAACGCGATAAGGCCGTAATTAGGTCTTCGACTATGCCGTCGGCAAAATACGCTTGCTCCGGATCGCTCGACAAATTGCTGAATGGCAGGACGGCGATGGAGGGATTGTCGGGCAGCGATAACGGCGCGCCGGTGGCTGTCGGACCGGAGGCGGCAGAACCTTCAGGCAGCCAATGCCAGACCTGTACTGGGCGAGCTATGTTTTTGACTTCTTGCTCACCCAAATCATCGAACGGCAAATCAAGCCGATCACGTACTTGTTCGTGAACGCTTCCTGAAATACAAATTCCACCTGGCTGGGCAAGTCCCTCAAGCCTCGCGGCCACGTTTACTCCATCACCTTGGATGTCGTCTCCGTCGATCACCACGTCGCCCAAGTTGATACCGATACGGAAATCGAGACGGTTATTTTCTTCCTGCCCAGCATTGTGTTCGGCCAGTGCTTCTTGGGTTTCTACGGCGGCGCGCACCGCGTCCACGACGCTCGGAAACTCCGCCAGCATGCCGTCGCCCATGAGCTTGACGATCCTGCCGTGGTGTTCGGCGATCTTGGGATCGATGAGACCGGCACGCAGGGCTTGGAGGGCTGCTATTGTGCCCTCCTCATCAACTCTAATCAGCCGCGAATATCCGACCACATCGGTGGCCATAATGGCGGCGAGACGGCGTTCCATCAGCATCCCCCTGCCTCAGGAGCTTAACGACGATCAAGCTGGAAATCTATGTGCGCAATTTGCAGGGCCAATGTCGGCTTGTCGCACTCTCCAAGCATGATCCGGACTCTCGCCCATTTCCGCTCTGCCCCCGATATCGAGCAATCCCAACGAGGTCGAGAGGCGGGTGGCTCGGCGATTCAACATTAGTTGAAAACGCTCTAGCCGTAGTGTTCGTGCAGCCGCCGCATGCCGTTGAGCCAGCGGTCGTAATCGCCGGTCTTGCGCCGCATGTATTCCAGGACCTGGGGGTGCGGCAGGCAGAGGAAACGTTCGGCGGCCAGGGTCTCGATCACCGCATCGGCAAGTTCCTCGGGTTCCATCATGCCGTCGACGCCGGCGACGCCGCCGTTCTCCAGGCCGGCGGTCATGGCGGTGCGGACGGCCTGGGGGCAGAGCAGGGAAACCTTGATGCCGCGCTTGCCGTAAGTGATGGACAGCCATTCGGCGAAGCCCACGGCGGCATGCTTGGTGACGGAATAGGTCGATGACCCGATCTGGCTCAACAGCCCGGCGGCGGACGCCGTGTTCAGCAGATAGCCGCCGCCCCGTTCGATCATGCCCGGCACCACGGCGCGGGCGGCATGGACATGGGACATCAGGTTGACGTCCCAGACCCGTTGCCATTCCTCGTTGCTGTTTTTCAAATCGCCAGGCACGGCGATGCCTGCGTTGGAGCAGAACAGATCGATGGGACCGGCCCGGTCTTCCGCCACCCTGACCAAATTCTTGATATCGTCCTCCACCGCGACGTTGGCGGTAACGGCGATGGCGCCGATTTCCTCCGCGACCTCCTCAACACCGTCTTCATTCAGATCCGCGATCACCACCCGGCGCGCGCCCTCGGCGGTGAAACGCCGGGCCAGGGCGCGGCCAATGCCGCTGGCGCCACCGGTAACCACGACAATCTTGTCCTTGACCTGCATCTCGATCTCCCAAATTGATATTTACAGCAGGATAGCGGCAATGGCGCCGCATGGCTAAACTAATGCATCTACAAACCAGGGATGCCGCCATGACCAGCAATGAAGTTGAGAGCCACTACAGCCGGGGTGATCTGTATCAGGTGATAATGGCTGCCTTGGCGGCGGCGGGGAGGGACGTCTCGAACCTCCGGCCGGAGGATCTGGAGCCGCTGGAGCATTTCCATGGCCGCGGCGTGGTGGCGACGGCCGATCTGGCCGTCTCCTTGGCGCTGTCGCCTGGCGACGAAGTTCTCGATATCGGCAGCGGCATTGGCGGTCCGGCCCGCTATATCGCGCGCGGTTTTGGATGCCGCGTGGTGGGCATCGACCTGACGGCGGATTTTTGCGATGTGGCCCGGCGGTTGACGGACGCCGTTGGCCTCTCGGACAAAGTCCATATCGAACAGGCCAGCGCCACGGACCTGCCGTTTGAAGACGGCCGTTTCCATGCCGCCTATTCGCAGAATGTCTCCATGAATATCGCCAACAAGGCCGCCATGTTCGGCGAGGCCCATCGTATCCTGCGCCCCGGCGGATTGTTTGCTCTCTCGGAATTGGCCTTGGGCGATGGCGGTCCGGTGATTTATCCCACGCCGTGGTCGGCGGATGGCGTCCATTCCTATCTGTTGAGCGAGGAACAGACCGTCGAGGCCTTGGAAAAAGCGGGTTTTGAGATCATCTCGGTCCTGGATAACACGGAGACCGTGCATCGGTTCCATCAGGCGCAGCGCGAGGCGGTTGCCCGCGACGGCCCCCCGAAGCTGGGGCCTTTTATCCTGATGGGCGAGGGCGCCAAGGAAAAGGGCCGGAATACGGCGCGTAATGTCGAAGAGGGACGCACCCGTCCCATCGATATTCTTTGCCGGCGTGCCTAAAGCATTTTCAATGCGGTCTGAACCATTCGCTCCGCCTTCTCGTCCATCCACGGGCACCATTGATGGGCGGACGGGAAGGGGCCGCGGTCAGTCCGGCAATTCAAGGTTTAAGGAAAACGCCTGTCTCATGGCCCAACTTTAACCAGGAATTTCGTGCCCCGCACACCCAGGATCGAGGAAGGCGTCCGGACCTTCATGCCATCGGGTTGAAACTTGGCAATATCGCCCGATACGATCGCCAGGGTGCCCCTTTCGACCGTGGTGATAAACGAACCTTTGCGAATTGTCGGGTTGAAGATGAATTCCGTCAGTTCGATGTGGCTGTTGGGGCCGGCCGCGAACCGGGTGTTGTCCTTGAAGGTAATGCCCACGCGGCCGTCCTTGCCGGTGATGATGACGTCCGCGATCTCGACCAGCATGCCTTTCTTGGCGGGGATAATTTTGGCGTTCCGTTCCACGGATGCCTGGCCCGTCAGCAGCTTGATCTGACCGATTTCCGCCCATGCGGTCACGGGCAGCGCCATGAGCCAAAGAGCCAATATCCAACGCATGTACGCCACCGAATTTTATCGCGGCCAGAATCCCTAATTCGGGCGCAATTGTCAAATTTTCTATCGTCCCCTCGACGACAAGGACCAAATCAACGCTACCAGCCAACCGACGCCGGTCCAGCCCAATGAAAATACCAGGATCAGAATGCGCCAGCGGCGCGGATGGGAGCGCAGGAAAGCCACGATGGCCGGGAAAAAGAGCAGCAGGCTTAGCGCTAAGGAATAGCCCTTCGCCCAGGCCAAGCCATCTTGCAGCAGCGCGTCCACATCAACGCCCCAATCAACTCATGATCAGGCCGCCGTCCACGTTGTAGGCCTGGCCGGTGATGTTACGGGCGCCGGGCGAGGCCAGGAACACGGCCATGGCCGCGATGTCCTCGGGTTCATTGATCCGCCGCAGCGGGATCGGCCGGGCGGCGCGGGCCTCCGCCTCTTCCTGGCTGATGCCTTGGGTCTCCGCCATGGTGGCAAGAATTTGCTCCAGCAGGTCCGTGCGCGTGACGCCGGGACAGATGGCGTTGACGGTGATGTCGTGGCGGGCCAATTGCTGAGCCGCCGTTTTGGTCAAGGCGATCACGGCGCCTTTCGAGGCGGCATAGGCGGCGTTCGAGGTGCCCGGATAACCCCGGCCGGCGATCGAGGCCATGTTGATGATCCGCCCGCCCCCCTGTTCGATCATGCGCCGGGCCGCGCCCTGCAGGCAGAAGAACACGCCCTTGGCGTTGACCCGGTGAATGCGGTCCCAATCCGCCTCGGTCAGATCCAGGATGTCGGCCCGGCGGGTGACGCCCGCGTTGTTGACCATGATATCAATGCGGCCAAACCGGGACAGCGTGGCATCCAGCATGGTCTCGATCTCATCGACCGCGCCAACGTCGGCGCCAAGCGCCAGGCTCTCGGCGCCAATCTTTTCAGCCGTCCTTGTCGCGGCCGCCATGTCGATATCGGCGCAGACCACCCGCGCGCCGGCCGCCGCCATGGCGAAAGCGATGCCGGCGCCGATGCCGCTACCCGCGCCGGTCACGACGGCGACTTGATCTTTCAGAACCATGATATCCCCTCAACTTTGCAACAACACGGGCATGGGAGCGGCGGTGACGACCTTGCGCGTGGCACGTCCCAGGCCGCTGAGGACGCCCGGCCGGCCTTCGCCGAACGCGCCGGTGACCAATAGATCTGCGCCGCATTGTGTCGCCGCCGCAATTAGGGCGCGGCCACGGGCACGGGCGGTCAGCCGTTGGGAGTCATAACTTTGCACGCGGGCGGATAGATCGTGGGCGGCGAGATATTCCAACAATGGATCGACGGCGACCTCGCCCGCGCCGCTGCCTTGCAACAACACGATTTCGGCGGCCGAGCGCAATAGTGGCAGCGCCGATTTGATGGCCCTTGACGACTGCGCCGTTTCGTTCCAGGAAATTGCGGCTTGCCGGATTTCCGCAATGGTTGATACCGGAGGCATGAGCAAAACAGGCCGGCCCGTGTCAAATAATGCCGCGTTCAGATTGCCCGCTTCAGGCCCCTCTTCGCTTGACAGCCGCTCAAGCAAAATCAAATCGTAAGAATATCCCAGGGCGGTTATGATCGTCTCACCATTAGCTTCGTAGATCAGGAACCGTGCATCGGGCAGATCACCGCAGATATCATCGAAGGCGGCCCTGGCCCGTGCCTCGGTTTGCTTGGAATTCTCGGTGTCGTCGCCCGCGTACAATAAATCGCCAAACCCCATGATCGAATGATGCGGTATCCGGGCATGGGCCACGGTCAACCGCGCGGCCGTCATGACGGCGACCGATTTGGCCGAGGTCAGGGACTCGGCGTCATTATCGCTGCCGTCGATGACAATCAATATTCTCTTCATGGATCGCCGTCCTTCCTCACCCAAACAGACCCGCCTACTATCAGCGAAGGCAGAGTAGCGGTGAAATCCACGAATGGCTATGATTGCTCCGTGCAAATTTTGGGGACGGTTGGATGCCGGATGAAGAGCGGAATACCATGCGGCCGGCGGGACCGCCGCCCGATCCGGTGAATTTCTATCCCTCGAGAGCCAAGCTGTTGGTCTTGATTATCCCCTGTCTGTTCGCGGTTGGCATGGCCTTGCAGACCGATCACGCCGAAGGATCCGAGGGTTTTGTCCTGGCGGAAATGAGCTGGGTCAACATCATGGCGATCCTCATTGCTCTGTTCGTGGCCTATTTACTGTTGCAGATGGCTTTTGACCGCAAGCCGGTGGTGGCCTTGGACGGTCGGGGCATACATTGCCTCCGTCCACCCCTTGGTTTGATCCCGTGGGCGGCGGTGATCGGCGTGGGGGCCGCGAATGCGACCTTGATGCGCCGGGTTTTGATGATTGCCGTGGATCCCGTAAGGCTGGATGACAAGGCGCGGACCTACGTGCGTAACTCGGTCGGTTTTCTGTCCCTGATCTCGCCGCCCATGGGCAAGTTCCAACGGTTGGCGGAAGGCTATCCGGCGGTCCATATTCCCATTTCCCAATTGTCGCGGCCGGCGCGTCAAATTGAGGACTTGGCGCAGAAATTCGTGCTTTACTATGTCGCGGAAGAGGAATGAAGGGTGAGTGGCGTTATGCGGTATGACTATATTATTGTCGGCGGCGGTTCCGCCGGTTCGGTTTTGGCGAACCGGCTGACGGCCCGCGGCGCCAACCAGGTTCTGTTGTGCGAGGCCGGGCAGGATACGCCCCACGGCCAAATACCCGAAGAGATACTCGACAGCTATCCCGGCACCGCTTATCTGGACAAGCGGTTTATCTGGAATGACCTGAAGGTCACCACGGAGGTGATTTCCCACAATAATCCCGACGCGGACCGCCCCCGCCTGCGCAAGTACGAACAGGCGCGCGTCCTCGGCGGCGGCTCTTCCATCAACGGCCAGATGGCCAATCGCGGCGCGCCCTCGGACTTCAATGAATGGGAGAGACGGGGGGCGGCGGGCTGGAACTGGGATACGGTGCTGCCGTATTTCAAAAAGGTCGAGCGGGACATGGACTATGAGGACGAGTGGCACGGCAACGAGGGCCGCATTCCCATTCGCCGCATCATGCCCGATCAATGGAACGGGCATGCCATCGCCGCGGGCAAGGCGTTCGAGCAGGCGGGTTTTGAGTTCCTGCCCGATCAGAATGGCGAGTTCAAGGACGGCTATTTTCCCACGCCCATGTCCAATGCCTATGAACGCCGGGTCTCGGCCGCCATCGGCTATCTCGATCCTGGCACGCGGCTTCGCAATAACTTGACCATCGCCACCCGCACCCAGGTCAAGGAGCTGTTGTTCGAGGGCAACCGCTGCGTCGGCGTCAAGGCGCTGGTGGAGGGCCGGGAGCAGGAATTCCGCGGCAACGAAATCATCCTCTCCTCCGGCGCCATCCATTCTCCCGCGCATCTGTTGCGCTCCGGCATTGGCCCGGCCATGGCGTTGGGCGAATTGGGTATCGATGTGCGGGCGGATGTCCCCGGTGTCGGTCAAGGGTTGATGGATCACCCCTCAATCGCCGTGGCCTCGTTTATCAAACCACATGCCCGGATCAACGATTTCACCCGGCGGCATATTCTGGTCGGCCTGCGTTATTCTTCGGGACTGGAGGGTGTTCCCCAGGGCGATATGTTCGTCGCCGTATCGTCGAAATCCTCCTGGCATGCGGTGGGCGAGCAGATCGCATCCATGGTTATCTTCGTCAACAAAACCTATTCGGAGACCGGCCAGGTGAAGCTGCAAACGGCGGATTGGCGGGACGAGCCGACGGTGGAATTCAATCTGCTGTCGGACCAGCGCGATCTGGACCGCCTGAAGGACGCGGTGCGCCGCATGGCCGCCATTCATGCCATGCCCGCCATGCGGGCCGCGACCTCCGACCCCTTTCCGGCCAGCTATTCCGACAAGGTGCGCCAGGTCGGCGAAGTCACGCCCAAGAACAAAATTCTCACCGCAGTCATGGCGAAATTGCTGGACGGGCCCGGCCCGTTGCGCCGGTTGCTGATGAATAAATTGATCCTGGAAGATTTTACCCTGCCGCAGCTACTGGAAGATGACGAGGCGATGGAGGCGTTCGTAAAGCAGGCGGCGGTAGGCGTCTGGCATGCCTCATGCTCTTGCCGCATGGGCGCCGACGATAACCCCAAAGCAGTGACCAACAACGCCGGCCGGGTCCGGGGCGTCGAAGGCCTGCGGGTCTGCGATGCCTCGCTGTTTCCCGTGGTGCCCTGCGCCAACACGAATATCCCTACCCTGATGACGGCGGAAAAGATCGCCGACGCCATTCTCGAAGGACAATAGGCATGAAACTGAGCGAAAGGGATGTCAAACTGTTCGAGGACGAAGGTTTCGTCTTCGTGCCGGATCTGTTTACTTCCGAAGAGCTTGCCATATTGAAAGGTGAAATTCCGGCGGTCTTCGCCGAACGGCGGCCAGAAATCGTGCGGGAGAAGAGTGGCGAGGTGGTGCGCACGGCCTTCGCCACCCACACCTACAACGATGTTTACCGCCGCTTCGTCTGTCATCCCCGCATTTTGGAACCGGCGCGACAATTGCTGGGCGGGGATGTTTACATTCATCAGTTCAAGTTGAACGGCAAGGCGGCCTTTGATGGCGATGTGTGGCAATGGCATCAGGATTACGGCATCTGGAGCCGCGATGATGACATGCCGGAAGCCAGGGCCATGAACCTGGCGGTTTTTCTGGACGAGGTGAATGAATTCAACGGCCCGCTCTATATCGTGCCGAAAAGTCACAAAGTGGGCGTTCTGGCGGCGGGACATGACGTGGAAACCACCTCCTATCCCCTGTGGACCCTGGATCATGAGACCGTGGCGCGGTTGATCGAAGTCGGCGGGATCGCGGCCCCCAAGGGTCCGCCCGGGTCGGGCTTTTTCTTCCACGGTACCCTGGTGCACGGCTCTCCACCCAATATGTCGCCCTGGGACCGTTTGATCGTGTACGTCACCTATAACCGCACCGACAACGCCATCCGCCGCTTCAAACGCCCGGAATACATCGCCCATCGGGATTTTACCCCGCTCCAGGTGTTGCCCGACGATTGCCTGCTCTCGAAAAAAACCTGATGCGGCGAGGCAGTTTTAAAACCGTATTAAAATATCACCTCACCGTATTGCGCTATCGGCAGGTCACCTCGATCAAGGCATTGTCGGGATCGCGCATGTAGACGGAGCCGGCCTCTTCCGTGCCTTCCAGGGAATAGTCGATCCCTTTCTCCTTCAGGCAAGCGAACAGGTCCTTGTATTGCTCCCGAGAGGCCTTCAAGGCGACGTGGTGCATGGCGCCGATGCCGCGCACCGCCTTGGCGTCGCCGTGTTCGGGGAAGTCGAAAAACGCCATCATGTTGCCGCCGCCCATGTCGAGAAAAATATGGGTCGAGGTCGGTTCGTCGCGGTTTTGCACCACCTTGACCAGGCGCATGTTCAACACTTCGGTATAAAATCCGACCGTGGCCTGCAGATCGGAGGAAATCAGCACCAAATGATGCACCCCATCGGTGCCCACCGCCCCTTCGCGCGGGGCGTCTCCATCCATGAAATTTTCCCGCAAGGCGCGGCGTTTGGCTTCGTACGGATTGACTTGATCCATGTCATGCTCCTCTGTTTTTCCCATCCCTTTATCTTATCGGCTCTTTGTGCGCGCGGGAAGATGGGTACAATGGAGCCGGGAAGGAGCCATGCCATGTCCATGACCGAGCAATCGTCCAGCAGACAGCTATACGACGAAATCAAGGCGCTGGAGGCCGCCGCCGGGAAGGCGAAGGCGCGCCACGAGTTTATCGACGATCTTGCCTATCCGCCCGGCATCCAGATGGCGGTGAATTTCACCGCCGATTTCGACGCCATGCTGTTGCGCCGCCTGCTGAACGAGCCGCCCATGCAGTTGGCCCAGGGGGAGTTCGGCGGCCGGGTCGGAATCTGGCGCCTGATCGAATTGTTCAATGCCCATGGCATCAAGGCGACGGTGTTCACGCCGGGCCGGATCTGCGAATTGTACCCCAAGGCGGTCGCCGCCGTGGCGGCGCATGGACACGAAGTGGCCGATCA
>JAYGEB010000259.1:0-11093 GCA_046582595.1 Alphaproteobacteria bacterium
TCGGCTAGGCCCTGGACCACGCCGGCGATGCAGATCTGGTTGACCATCTTGGTCAATTGTCCCGCGCCCGCCGGGCCCATGAGCTGACACATCTTGGCGTAGCTGTCGATGGCGCCCTCGACCCTGGCGAAATCCCCGGCCTCGCCGCCGCACATCACCGTCAGGGCGCCGTTCTCGGCCCCCGCCTGGCCGCCCGAGACCGGGCCGTCGATAAAGCCCACGCCCCGTTCCTTGGCGGCGGCATGAATTTCGCGGGCAACATCGGCGGAGGCCGTGGTGTGATCCACGAACACCGCGCCGGGGCTCATGCCGGCCAGAATACCATCTTCGCCCAAGGCCACCTGGCGCAAATCATTGTCGTCGCCGACGCAGGCAAAGACGATACCGGCGCCGCCCGCGGCCGCTTTTGGCGTCGCCGCGCCGGCGCCGCCATGTTCGGCCACCCAGGCCTCGGCCCTGGTACTTGTGCGGTTATAAACAGTGACATCATGGCCCTTGGCGGCCAGGTGCCCGGCCATGGGATAGCCCATGACACCCAGCCCGATAAAGGCGACTTTCTCACTCATGCCCGTCTCCCAAAAAACGAATTCCCCGTGACGATTTGCGGCGATACGCCGGAGAATTGTTCTACACCCCTTCTCCGCCGAGCAACAGCGGAACCCGCGAGGCGGCTGGCGGGCCAGGGCCGGAAGGGCTAAGCTCGCGGGCAACGGACAATTTACAGAGCGAGGTGGAGGTTATGGCCTATTCGGTTTTTGTCGGCGCGGGACAGTGGCAGGCGGCGGCGGGCGCGGGCGCCACCATGGGTTTCTTCGGCTATGACCGGGAGGACGGGGAATGGCGGCCGCTCTCCAACGGCTTGCCCGCCAGCGTCGAGGTCCGCTGCATCGTCATGCACCCAGGCCAGACCCAAACCATCTATGCCGGCACGCAAGCGGGGCCCTACCGCTCCGACGACGGCGGGGAGAGCTGGCGCGCCCTGGCCCTGCCCGACGGCACCACGGAGGAGGACAGCGTGGTCTGGTCCATCTGCCTGGACCCCACCGACCCGGAGACGGTTTACGTGGGCACGCAGAATACCTCCCTGTTTCGCAGCCGTGACGGCGGCGCCAGCTTCCAACGGCTGAATATTCCCGAACCGGACGGCGTGGTCCGGGCCAATTTCGCCATGCGGGTGATCCGCATCGCCGTCGCCGCGCATGATGCCAATGATATCCTGGTCGCCTTCGAGATCGGCGGCCTAGTGGCCAGCCGGGACGGCGGCGAGAGCTGGCAAAGCTGCAACAAGGACCTGCTGGAACTATCCCAACAGGACCACCTGCGCAGCGCCATTGTCAGCGACCAGAAAACCGAGGGCATGATGGATTCCCATGCCCTGGCCATGAGCCCCAACCATCCCGGCACGGTCTGGCTGGCCAACCGCATGGGCCTGTTCCGCAGCGATGACGGCGGCGGCCATTGGTCCGAATTCGGCATCGGCCGGTTTTCGCCCCTTACCTACGCCCGCGACGTCAAGGTTTCCGGCCACCAGCCCGAGCGCATCTATGCCGCCCTGTCCCTGGCCGCGACCTCCGATGCGGGCTCGCTCTACCGCAGCGATGATTTCGGCCAGACGTGGAACCGCTTCGACCATGGCGTGGAGATCGATTCCACCCTGATGGCCGTGGCCGAAGGCGCCACTTCCCCCGACCGCGTCTACTGCGCCGCCCGTCACGGCAAGGTCTACGGCACCGAGGACGGCGGCAAGACATGGCAAAGCCACCAACTGCCGGGCAGCGTGCAGGGTGTTTACGCCATCGCCTGTACGTGAGTTTGGTTTGATCAGATGGCGGGCGCGGTCCTTTCCGGGGCCGGATAAAGGCTAGTCCATGTATGGTTCCCTGCTGCTCGCCGACCCGGGCGGTCTTCTGCTTTGGGCCGGGCTTACCGCTTTCGTGGCCGGGCTGATGCGCGGGTTCGCGGGGTTCGGTTCGGCCATACTCATGGCGCCGGTTTTCGCGGTGCTGTTGGGGCCGGTGCATATGGTGCCCATGGTCGCCGCCGTGGAACTGCCCATGAGCGTGATGCTGTTTCTCGGTTGCCGGCGCCAGGTGGATTGGCGCTTTGTCGGGCCGCTGTCGGCCATCGCGATTGCCACCATGCCCCTGGGTATCTGGCTGTTGGTCAGCCTGGACGGCGCCGTTATCACCAAGGCCGTCTCGGTCATCGTGTTGTTGTTTGTCGCCGTGCTGATTACCGGCTGGCGCTACAAGGGGCCGCGTCCCTTGTCGCTGACCCTGGGCATCGGCGGGGTATCGGGCGCCATGATGGCCACGACCTCGGTCGGGGGGCCGCCCGTCCTGCTCTATATGCTGGCCGCCGAGATACCGGCCGCCACCATCCGCGCCAATATCGTGGCCTATTATCTTTTCACCGGGGTCGTGCTGGTGGCCATGGTCATCGGCGCCTCGCCCAGCGGGGGGGCGGCCGTGGTCGATGCCGGGGTGGTGGCGCCGGTGATATTGCTCAGTTCATGGATCGGCAGCCGGCTGGCGGGCAAGGCGGCGGAAAATACCTACCGCTGGATTGCTTATCTGTTTCTCACCGTCGCCGGCCTGTTCGGGCTGTTCGGTTAGAGCATTTTCAATGCTGGCTGGACTGACCGCGTCTCGACATGGGTAGCCGGGAGGGAGAGCGGGCGGCTCGGCGATGCAACGTTAGTTGAAAATGCTCTATAACGCTTCCGGCGCCCGCAGGCGGCGAAGATGCAGATCGTTGACGGTTACGGTGCCGGCCAAAAAATCATGCAGGCAGCGGCCGCGGGAGTTGAAGAACGAGAACGCCAGAACCAGGAACGTGGCCATGGCCAGGCTGGCGTAAAACAGAAAGGTCTGCAGGGCCGCCTGGGCGAAGCCTGGAGAATGGCCGTTCCAGGCCACCACGCGCAAGTCCATGATGCGCATGCCGACAGTGGCGTTGGCGCCACCGCCGATCAGTAATGTGTGATAGGCAAAGGGCAGAATAAACGCCGCCAGGGCCAAGACCGGATACAGCAGGCCCAGGGTAATCAACGCAAATATGCTGCCCACGCCCCATAACGCCACCAGCAAGACCGCGATAATGATCAGGTCAATAGCGTAGGCGGCCAACCGTTTGACGCGGATGCCGTCATAAAGCTCCGGCGCCTCCAACGGATCGGGCGCCGCATCCGCCCAGGCTCTGGCCCGGCCGTGATAGGAATTGTCCTTCGGTATGGAAACCGCGCGCACTGTTTTCCCTCCCCCTTTTCATCTTTGATCATAATCTAAATGGGGAAGGATTGGCGGTAGCGCCAGCCGGACAAACGGCACGGATGTCCGGATGGTCGATTTCGCCTAGTTATCCGGACCGGGAGGGGCGGAGGGAATCAACACGGCCTCGCGTAGCAAGACGATGGAAATGCGCCGGTTCGTGGGCAGGGTCGTGTCTTCGGGGACCAGGGGGGCGGTATCCGCCTTGCCCGAAACGGAGGCGATGCGGCTGAGCGGCACGCCGTATTTAACCAGGGCGCGGCGCGAGGCGTTGGCCCGTTCGGCGGACAATTCCCAGTTGCCGTAATCATTCCGGCCATGAAATGGAACCGAGTCCGTATGGCCGGAGATGGCGATTTGGTTGGGCATGCGGTGGACAATATCGGCCACTTTTGCCAATATTTTTTCCAGGTTGGCGTTCATCTTGGAGCCGCCGGAGGGAAACATGGAGGCCTTGTCCTGATCCACCAACTGGATGCGCAGCCCCTCGGGCGTGTTGTCGATGATCAGGTTTTCCGCCATGTCCGCCAGGCCGGGGGAATCCCGCATGGCCTGCCGTAATTCTTCCTCGGCCTTTTCGAACTCTTCCTGTTCGCGCTCGGCCATCTGTTTCAGCAGTTCCTGTTCCTCCAGATCACCAGCCTCGCCGTCCTTGACCTCTTCATCCGCCTCGGCCGGATTCCGCTGCCGGGGCGGGGCCAGTTCCATGATCACCGTGGGCGGCGAGGATTGGCCGACGCGCGCGCCTTCCTTGGACATGGCGGTGCCGCCAAGGATACCGCCGCTGCCGGAGGTGGATTTCGAGGCGGCGGTGGGCGCGAAATAGTCGGCGACGCCGCGTTTCTGCTCGTCGGTCGTCACGTTCAACAGCCACAGCAACAGGAAGAAGGCCATCATGGCGGTCACGAAATCGGCATAGGCGACCTTCCACGCGCCGCCATGGTGGCCACCCTCAACCTTGATGACCTTCTTTATGACGATTATGCCTTCGTGACCCTTCGCCATGATCCTATGCCTGTACTATTCCGCCTTTAGGCCGGCGCCAGTTCCGAGGTCGCGTCTTCCAGTTCGATGAAGCTGGGCCTGTCGTGCCCCGACAAGGTCTTGCGGGCAAATTCCACCGAAATCGCCGGAGCATAGCCCTGCACATAAGCCAGAATGCCCGAGCGCATGCATTCGAGATATTTGAACTCCGCCTCGCAGAACGACGCCAGGTAAGTCCCTATGGGACCCACGACGCCGTAGGCAATAAAAATCCCGAAAAAGGTTCCTACAAGAGCGGCGCCGATCAAATAACCGAGGACCTCCGGCGGCTCGGAAATACTACCCATGGTGACGATCACGCCCAACACGGCGGCAACGATGCCGAAGGCGGGTAATCCATCGCCCATCTGGGTAACGGCATGGGCGACCGCATGGGGCCCGTGCTTCCGGGATTCGATATCATCGTCCATCATGGCTTCCAACTCATGGGGATTTTCAGTGCCCATGGTGATCAGACGCAGGGTGTCGCACAGAAAGTCGATGCCATCGCGGTTCTTCAAGAAGGCGGGATAGTTGGCGAAAATCGTGCTTTCCTCCGGATTTTCGATATGCGCTTCCAGGGCAAGCGCGCCCTTGCTTTTCGCCAGTTTGAACAACGAGAACTGCAAGCACAGCAAATCCACATAATCCTGTTTGTTATAGGGGGCGGACTTCAGCAGCCGGCCAAAATGCTTGCCCGTGGCAAAGATCACTTCCTTGGGATTGGAAATGATGAAGCCGCCCACGGCGGCGCCCAGAATGATGAGGAATTCAAAGGGCTGCCACAAAACTCGAAAGTCGCCATGCGGGGCGTAACCGCCCGCGACGGAGCCAAAAACAATGACTATTCCAATGATGAAGAACATATCCCGCCTCGATTTTGCGCCCAGTTTCGGGCGATACCGGCAACGATCCTGACAACCGTGCCCATGGGTCTGGATGCTGGCGAGATAAGGTTAAGATAGCGTTAGTCCAAGGTGATTTTGAACAGTATTAATCCGCCGTTCGTGGCAAATATTCGTGCCATTTTCCGAACTATGTTCTAAATTCCAATCACCGGGCCGGACAATCAGGGCAATCGGGGCGGGACGGCCGGCGTTGAGCGGTTTGCGGCGATGGGGAATGGTGCAAACAAAATGAGTGTCGAAAGTATTGACCAGCGGGCTTTTCGTGACGCCATGGGCTGTTTCGCCTCCGCCGTCACGGTCATTTCCACCACGACCGAAGACGGCCGTGCCGTCGGCGTCACCGTGAATTCGTTCAATTCCGTATCGCTGGATCCGCCACTGGTGCTGTTTTGTCTGGGCCGGGATGCCACCAATTTCGAGCATTTTATGGCCTCGGGCCGCTTCGCGGTCAATATCCTGCGGGACGGCCAGGACGGTATCTCTAATGGGTTTGCCGCCGATGGCGCCAAATTCTTCCAGACAATGGAGAACGGGCTGTCGGCCTTGGGCAATCCCCTGGTGCCCGATACTCTGGCCATGTTTGATTGCCGCACCGAAGCCGTGCATGACGGCGGCGATCACGTCATCCTGATCGGCCGCGTCAAGGAACTGCGCCATGATCCGGACGGCGATCCGCTGCTGTATTACCGCGGCCGTTACGGCGCCGTTGGTGCCTAGCGAACGTTCGAGATTGAATGATTCGGGCCTGGCTCTTTTCGCTCACGCTTGTGCGCAAGAGCGCGCCGGGCCGCGGTCGCGACCTTATCGACCATCGCAATCCCGAAAATGGTCTAACCGGCATCGGGAGTATCGATCAGCTCCCGTACCTTGTAGCCGGCCGAACTTAGGACGTTGCTGATCTCGGCAATATGATCGCGGTCGCGGGTTTCCAGCACCAGATCCAGTTCCGCCAGTTTCGCCGGCACGCCGGGGAAATTGCGCTGATGCTGGACCTCCAGAATATTGCCGCCGGCATCGCCCACAAGTTGCGCCACCTTGGCCAGGGCGCCGGGCCGGTCGCTGATTTCCACCCGCATGCGGGTGATCCCGCCCCGCCGGATCAGGCCGCGCATCAGGATCGATGACAGCATCCGGGTATCGATATTGCCGCCGCACAGGATCAGCCCCACGACGCGGCCGCGGAAGCGGTCGGGATAGGCCAACAGGGCCGCCAGGCCGGCCGCGCCGGCGCCTTCGGTGACGGTTTTTTCGATGGTGATCAGCAGATCGATGGCGCGCTCGATATCCTCCTCCGACAACAGCAGAATATCACCGACCAATTCATCGATCGTCCGCAAATTCTGGCTGCCGGGCCGGGCCACCGCGATGCCTTCGGCGATGGTCTGGCCGCCGCAGTCATTGGCCTGGCCATGGCGGGCCTGATAGGCCGAGGGGTAGAGCTGGCTTTCGACGCCGATAATTTCAATATCGGGATTGATGGCGCGGGCGGCGATGGCGTTGCCAGCGATCAGGCCGCCGCCGCCGATGGGGATCACCAGGGTATTTATGTCCGGCGCCGCCTCCAGCATCTCCACCGCGATGGCGCCTTGGCCGGCGACGATCGCGGCATCGTCATAGGGATGGATATAGGTTAGCTTTCTTTCATCACAAATCCGCCGCGCGCCGATGGCCGCCTCGTCCACGCCGTCGCCATGCAGCACGACCTCGGCGCCTAGCTCCCGGGTTTGGCGGACCTTCACGTTGGGCGTGCCCACGGGCATGACGATGGTCGCCGGAATGCCCAGGCGCTGGGCATGGTAGGCCACGCCCTGGGCATGGTTGCCGGCGGAATTGGCGATCACGCCCCTGGCCCGTTGACCCGCATCCAACCGCAGCAATTTGATCTGGGCGCCGCGATCCTTGAAGGAACCGGTGAATTGCAAATTCTCGAACTTCAGGTAGACCTCAGCCCCGGTAATCCGGGACAGGGTCTGGGACTTGGCGCAGGGCGTCTTCACCACGATCCCGGCCATCTGGACATGCGCATCAAGAATATCCTCGAAGCTGACCTGTTGCATCGGGCTCTCCCATAATTTGGACATTTGCCGCCTCGCCCGCCATGATAGCCCCATGATGGTCCTGGAACCCAGTTGGCAAATGTGGGCGACCTTCGCGCTGATCGCCGGCGCGATCATACTTTATGCCACCGAACGCTTTCCCCTGGAACAAACATCCCTGGCGCTGCTGGCGGCGTTGTTGCTGCTGTTTCATTTCGCGCCGCTGGAAACGCCTGACGCGGGAGCGGACGGGATACTGGATGCCCGCCGTCTGCTGGCGGGTTTCGCCGATCCCGCCCTGATCGCCGTTCTGGCGCTGATGGTGGTCGGGCAGGGCCTGATCCGCACCGGCGCCCTGGACGAAGCGATCCGCATGATGACCCGGCGCTTTCAACGCAGCCCCGCCCTGTCCTTGACCCTGACCCTGGCCGCCATCGCCACTTTAAGCGCCTTTATCAACAACACGCCCATCGTGGTGATATTTATTCCCGTCATGGCAACCATTGCCGAGCGCCTGAACAAGGGCCCTTCGCGCCTGATGATGCCGTTGAGTTTCGCCGCCATTCTGGGCGGCATGGTGACGCTGATCGGCTCCTCCACCAACCTGTTGGTGGCGGGCGCGGCGGTGGCCATGGAACAACCGGCCATTGGCTTCTTCGACTTCGCCATCCCCGGCGCCCTGCTGGCCCTGATCGGCCTGGTCTATGTGATCTGGGTGCTGCCGCGATTGTTGCCGGAACGGCAATCCATGGCCAGCCAGATGGCGGGCGAGGGCAAACAGTTCATCGCCCAGATCGAGGTGCGCCCCGGCAGCCCGCTGGTGGGACAAGCCGCCGTCGCCGGCATGATCCCCCATCTCAAGGACATGACCGTCCGCCTGATCCAGCGTGGCGAGGAAAGCCACCTGCCCCCGTTCGAGGACGTGCTGCTGCGGCCCGGCGATACCGTCGTCGTCGCCGCCACCAGGGCCATGCTGACGGAAGCGCTGGCCCGCACGCCGGATCTGGTGGAAACGGCGGGCGGCGAAGACGGCAGGCCGGCCGACGGCATGCTGGCGGAGGCCATGGTGACGCCGGCCTCCCGCGTCATTGGGCGCAATCTGCGCCTGGTTGGTTTCCACTATCATACCGGCTGCGTCATCCTTGGCGTGCAGCGCCGCTCCCGCATGATGCGCGGCCGCATGGAAGATATCCGCCTGCAAGCCGGCGACGTTCTGTTGGTGCTGGGACCCAGGGACCGGGTCACCGCGCTACGCTTCAGCCGCGAAGTGCTGTTGATCGAATGGTCGGTTCTGGAACTGCCTCTGCGTCACCACGCCAAGCGCGCCCTCGCGGTCTTCGCCGCCGTGGTCGCGCTGGCCGCCACCGGCATCGTGCCCATCGCCATCGCGGCCCTGGCCGGCGCCCTGGGCATGATCACGCTCGGTTGTCTGAACGTCCGTCAGGCGGCCCGTGCCGTGGACCGGCAGGTCGTCTTCCTGGTCGCCGCCGCCCTGGCCATGGGCAGCGCCTTGCAGGCCACCGGGGGTGCGGCCTATCTGGCCCAGCACATGATCTCGGCCATGGCGGGGATGGGCCCGGCCCTGGTGCTGTCCGCCCTATTCGCCTTGGTGGCGGTGATGACGAATTTATTGTCCAACAGCGCCACGGCCGTTTTGTTCACGCCCATCGCCATCAATACCGCGCTGGCCCTCGGCGTGGAGCCCACGGCCTTTATTCACGCCGTCATATTCGCCGCCAACTGTTCCTTTGCCACGCCCATGGGATACCAGACGAATCTGCTGGTCATGGGCCCCGGCCATTACAAATTCGCCGACTATCTGCGCGGGGGGGCGCCGCTGATCGTGCTGATTTGGCTTGCTTTTTCCGCGCTCGCGCCTTGGTATTACGGTTTGTGAAAGAAATTTGCCGTAAATTATCCGCATGAAACCATTTTCGCCGCAGTCCCTGACCTATTTCTTCCTCTCCCGCACGTCGGCGTTCCCCTATTTGCCGAACCGGGTCGAGCAGATGGTGTTCACGGATCTGGCCGCCGCCGGCGAACCTCGGGAATTGCACAATCAACTCTCCCGCGCCGGCTTCCGCCGCAGCCAGGGCGTCGCCTACAAACCCAATTGCCCCGATTGCCAGGCCTGCCGCGCCGTCCGCGTGCCGGTGGCGGAATTTATCCCAAGCCGCGGCCTGCAACGTATCGCCCGGCGCAACGCCGGGGTCACGGCCGAAATCATGCCGGCCAGGGGGCGGGGCGAACATTTCGCCCTGTTTCACCGCTATGTGCGCTCCCGCCACGGCGACGGCGGCATGGCGGACATGAACTTCGACGACTATCTGGCCATGGTGCAGGACACGCCCGTGGCCTCGGAATTGATCGAATTCCGCTCGGCGGACGGGGAATTGTACGGCGTCTGCCTGACCGATCCCCTGGATGACGGCCTCTCCCTGGTCTACAGCTTTTTCGATCCCGAGCGGGCCGGCGACAGCCCCGGCAAATACATCATCCTGTGGCATATCGAAGAGGCCAAACGCCGCGGCCTGGCCCATGTCTATCTGGGCTATTGGATCGAGGAGAGCCGCAAAATGGCCTACAAGGCCCGCTTCCGCCCCCTGGAGGCGCATGGACCCAACGGCTGGGAAAGATTGCAAGATATTTAGCGCCGGCGCCATGAAATCGTGTTTTCCGTTGCCCCGCGCCAGCGGGAACAGGCGGATTATTGCCGGCTCCTTGATCGCGGCCTCCTATTGCAGCTATCCCGAAACGGGACGACGCCGTGAATAATAAGCGCGAAACTGTCCGGATTTCTTACGCTTGGGCCTATCGAATTAACGCGGATTTACCATATTCCTTTCCGCCAAATTAATTTTTTCCCAATATTGTCAAGGTATTAGCGTCGTTCCGACAGATTTCGGCCACAAGTTGGCCGCAAATTTGCATGCATACTTGTTGCCGGAGGCCGGCGAGGCCCAAAACCACTCGCCGCCGCGTGGCAGGTAGAGGAATTGGGAAATGGGAAAACAGATTTTACGGCATCTGGCATGCCTTGGCCTTGGATTGGCGATCATCGGGGGCGCTTTCATCGCGCCCGCGCGGGCGGCGGAGCCGGACCCGGAAAAATTCCTCGGCGCCTTGGCGCGGGAAGCCATCGCGGTCTTGAGCGATGATGCCCTGGACCGGGCCGGCAGGGAGGACGCGTTTCGCAAGCTGTTGCGCCGCGGCTTCGATCTACCTGCCGTCAGCCGTTTCGTTCTGGGCCGTTACTGGCGCCGAGCCAACGTCATGGAGCGGGAAGAATTCACCGAACTGTTTGAAGATTACGTGGTCGCCACCTACGGCCGCCGCCTGGGCCGTTACGGCGGTGACTTTCTGAAGGTATCCGGACAGCGGGCCGACGGCAATAATGGCGCCATCGTGCACAGCAAGATCGGCGCCGGCAAGGGCCCCGTGATCAAGGTCGACTGGCGCCTGACCCGGCACGCGGAAGGCTGGCGCGTGGTCGATATCATGGTCGAAGGGGTCTCATTGGCCCTGGCCCAGCGCTCTGAATTCGCCGCCGTGATCCGGGGCAGCGGCGGGCGCGTATCGGGTCTTTTGGCAAAGCTGCGCAAGAAGACGCAAACCCTGGCCCTGGTAAGCCAACCGGAAAACGGTCAAAGCGAGCCCGCCGTCAGCATGCAATAGCGCTGTAATTCTATTCCTCCGCCTCGAACAGCACCAGTTCCGCGCCTTCCTCGACCTGATCGCCGGGACCGAAGGGGACCGCCGCGATGACAGCGTCCCGGGGCGCGGTAATGGTGTGCTCCATCTTCATGGCTTCCAGAATCAACAGCGCCTCGCCCTTTTTCACCGCCGCCCCGGCAATG
>JAYGEB010000363.1:0-34991 GCA_046582595.1 Alphaproteobacteria bacterium
GCCGTGATGAGCGCCGTCGGCTACAACTTCCGCCTCATCCTCAAGTGGCTGAAGGCTTTGTTGGGCAAAATCATCGCCGCCATTTGGGCCGCCATGATACCGTTCTCAGCACTCAGAGCCGCTTCTTAACAGACGACGAAGGACATTGCCATAAACGTCGGCGGGTTGCTCTCGTCATGGAACCCCCTGTGCCACAGCGAATATTGGACGGATAACGACTTCACCAAGCCGGTTTCGAAATTCATCGCAAGCTTTCTGTAGGCTGGCGGCGGCCTCGATCCGCCGTGCGATATTGCTATTCCATGCCCGGTTATTCCATTCCCAGGGCGTGCTTGTAGGTGTCGATCAGGGCTTCCATTTCCTGCTGATCGGCGCTGTCCATTTTGCGCAATTTGATGATCTGGCGCATCACCTTGGGATCGAAACCCACCGTCTTGGCCTCGGCATAGACCTCTCGCACGTCCGAGGCCATGGCCGCCTTCTCCTCCTCCAAGCGCTCGATCCGCTCGATAAACTGCCGCAACCGGTCCGCCGCGATACCACCCACTTCAACCATGCAAAACGTCTCCTCAATTCAGATATTCCCGTTGAACCGCGCGGACCATAAACAAGCCCCGCCCTGGACGCAACGAAAGCCTATTCAGCAGCCGTGACGCTGGGGTTTCGCGGGTCCTGGCTCCAGTTCATATAGGGTTTGCCGTTGTCCACCGGGACCATTTCGATGCAGTTCTCCACCGGGCAGACATGGGCGCACAGGTTACAGCCGACGCATTCGGCATCGATCGTGCCGAATATTCGATCGAGACCCGTGCCAGTGACGGAGATGGCCTGGTGGGCGGTATCCTCGCAGACGATGTGACACAGGCCGCACTTGATGCATTTGTCCTGATCGATGCGCGCCACCAATTCGGCATTGATGTTCAAATCCTGCCAGTCCACGAAATTCGGAATGGCCGCGCCATGAAAGTCGGAGATGCGGCCAAATCCCTTGCCGTCCATCCAATTGCCCAGGCCATCAACCATGTCGTCGATAATCTTGAAACCATAGTGCATGACGCCGGTGCAGACCTGAACATTGTGGGAGCCCAGGGTGATGAATTCCGCCGCATCACGCCAGGTTTCGATGCCGCCGATGCCGGAAATCGCCATGCCGGAACACTCGGGATCGCGGGCGATCTGGGCCACCAGATTGAGCGCGATGGGTTTCACCGCCGGGCCGCAATAGCCGCCATGGCTGCCCTTTCCGTCCACGGTGGGCGTTGGCGCCATGCGGTCGAGATCGACCGAGATGATCGAATTCACCGTATTGATCAGCGACACGGCATCGGCCCCGCCCGCCTTCGCCGCCCGCGCCGGGGCCAGGATGTTGGTGACGTTGGGGGTCAATTTCACGAACACCGGCATCCGGGTCATGGCTTTGCACCAGCGGGTGACCATTTCCACATATTCGGGTACCTGCCCCACGGCGGAGCCCATGCCGCGCTCCGACATGCCGTGGGGGCAGCCGAAGTTCAGCTCCACGCCATCGGCGCCCGTATCCTCCACCGCGCCGAGAATCTTTTTCCATGGCGCCTCCTCGCACGGCACCATGAGAGAAACCAGCATCGCCCGGTCCGGCCAGTCCCGCTTGACCTGCTTGATCTCGGCCAGGTTCACGGCCAACGGCCGGTCGGTGATCAGTTCAATATTGGTGAACCCGACCATGCGCTGGCCATTGACGGTGGCGGCGCCGTAGCGGGAGGTGGTGTTGACGATGGGCGGATCCTCGCCCAGGGTTTTCCAGACCACGCCGCCCCAGCCGGCCTTGAAGGCGCGTTCCACATTGTAGGCTTTATCCGTCGGCGGGGCGGAGGCGAGCCAGAACGGGTTGGGCGATTTGATGCCGACGAAGTCGCAACGAAGATCAGCCATCTTTCTAGCTCCCCAAATTGGTCAGATAAGCGGCGATGGCCCCGGCGGCGGTCTTGCCGTCCTGGATCGCCTGTACCGTCAGATCCGCGCCAGCCACGCAATCGCCCCCCGCCCAGACATCGGGCAACGAGGTTCGGCCTGTTTCATCAACGGTAATACGCCCGCCCGCCAGGTCCGGACCGCTATCGGCTAGGGGCACGAACGCCTGGCCCACCGCCTTGAAGACCATGTCGCAGGCAATGGCTTGTTCGCCACCCGTATCCACCAGCGCGCCGTCCGCGCCTAGTTCCACGCCCTGGAAGACCGCCCGGCCGACCCCGCCCTCGCCCTCCAGCCGCACGGGCCGCAGCCAGTGCTTAAGCCGCACGCCGTTGGTCTGGGCGAATTCCTGCTCATGGCGCGTGGCGCCCATTTGAACCGGCCCCCGGCGGTAGACGATGGTGACATCATCGGCGCCAAGACGCTTGGTTTGCACGGCAATATCTATTGCCGTATTGCCGCCGCCGATGACCACGATGCGGCGGCCCACGGGCAAGGCCGCCAGATCCCCGGCCTGGCGCAGCTCCGCGATGTAGTCGACGGCGTTATGAACGCCCGCCAATTCGGCGCCCGGCACCTCAAGCGCCCGCACGCCACCCTGCCCCAGGCCCAGAAACACGGCGTCAAATTCGTTGCGCAATCGCGCCAGGGAGATGTCCCGCCCCAGGGCCTGGCCATAACGGGTTTCGATACCGCCGATGGCGGTGATGAATCTGGTTTCTTCCTGGGCATAGTCATCAGGCACTTTGTAGGCGGCGATACCGTATTCGTTCAGGCCGCCGGGTTTGGCCCGCCCCTCGAACAAGGTAACGCCGTGGCCCAGGCGGGCAAGGGCATGGGCGCAGGCCAGGCCCGCCGGCCCCGCCCCCACCACGGCAACGGATTTGCCGGTCTCTGGCGCGCGGGTGAAGGGATGCGGCGCGGCGCGGTCCAGATGATCGGTGGCGTGGCGCTGCAACAGCCCGATGGCGAGGGGGCGGTCGCCATCGCCGTTACGCACGCAATCGCCCTGGCAAAGAATTTCCGTCGGGCAGACGCGGGCGCAACTGCCACCCATGATGTTCTCTTTCAGGATGGTCATGGCGGCGCCCGTAAGATTGGCGGTGGCGATGGCGCGGATAAAGCCGGGGATATCGATGCCCGTGGGACAGGCGGCGATACAGGGCGCCTCATAACAGAAGTAACAACGATTGGCCTCGGCCAGCGCGCCGGCTTCATCAAGGGGCACATGCACGTCGGCGAAATTTTCGGCCAGGACCGCCCGGCTCAATCGTCCGGCCTGAATATCCACCCCATCGGTCATTGGTTCCCCGCTCATGTTTTCCGCGAACGATGAAAGTGTAGCGAAAACCGCCGGGCTTTAGGTTGTTTTTTTCCCGCCGATCCTAGGCTCCTCGCCCTTCACCAGGCGCCGGATGTTCTGATGATGGCGGATGAAAACCAACACCGCCATGAAGGCCGCCAGTTCCATGATCTGCCAATTTCCCAGCCAATAGGCATAGCCCGGCCCCACCAGGGCGGCGATCAAGGCGGAGAGCGAGGAATAGCGCGACGCAAAGGCGACCACCAGCCAGGTCAGGCAGCACAACAAACCGGCCGGCCAATTGATTGCCAGCAGGACGCCCAGATAGGTGGCGACGCCCTTGCCGCCCCTGAACTTCAGCCAAACCGGGAACAGATGGCCAATGAAGGCGCCGGCGCCCGCCAAGACGGCCGTGTCCGGCCCATACATATTGGCCAGCAGAACCGCCACCGCCCCCTTGCCGCCATCCAGGATCAGGGTCATGGCGGCCAGACCCTTATTGCCGGTGCGCAAGACATTGGTGGCGCCGATACTGCCCGAACCGATGGCGCGCACATCACCCAGGCCCGCCAGCCGGGTCAGCACCAGGCCAAAGGGGATGGAGCCCAGCAAATAGCCGAAGGCGGCGGCGGCCCAAAAAGGCCAGGTATAGGTAAAATCGCCCAGTGGCACCGGCATCAGCCCTGTTCCCCGTCGGGATCGGAATACACCACCTTACCATCGACAATGGTGCGCCAGGGCCGCCCCTGCACGGGCCGGCCATGATAGGGGGTGTTTTGCGACTTGCTGTGGAAGCGGTCTTCGTCGATGCGCCAGGGCTTATCCGGGTCGAACACCAAAATATCGGCCGGAGCGCCAGGCGATAATTTACCCCCGCGCAGACCAAGCAATTGCGCCGGCCGCGAAGTCATGGTGGCAAGCAGATCCAGCAGGCTCAGATCGCCGTTATGGTACAATTCCAACGCCAGGGGCAGCATGGTTTCGAGGCCGATGATGCCGGTCGCCGCCAACTCGAACGGCAGACGTTTGGATTCCACATCTTGCGGATCATGGCAGGAACAGATCACGTCGATGGTGCCATCGGCCAAACCGGCCACCACCGCCTTTCGATCCGCTTCCGCCCGTAGGGGCGGCGCGGTCTTGGCGAAACTGCGGTATTCCCCCACCGCGACCTCGTTCAAGGCGAAACTGTGCACGGCCGCGGCGGCGGTAACCCGCAAGCCCCGCGCCTTGCCCCGCGCCATGGCCTCGATCGCCTGTTCCGTCGACAGGCAGGCGGCGTGATAACGGCCCCCGGTCATCTCCACCAGGCGCAAATCCCGCTCCACCATGATGGTTTCGGCCTGGGTCGGGATGCCCGGCAGGCCCAGGCGCATGGCGACTTCGCCCGCGTTCATCACGCCATTGCCGGCCAGACGCGGTTCCTCCGTATAATGGCAGATCAGCAGATCGAAGGCGGAGGCGTAGCTGAGGACCCGGCGCATCACCTGGGCGTCGGCCACCGTGCGGTCCGCATCGGTGAAGGCCACCGCGTCGGCCTCGGCCAACAATCCCAGTTCCGCCATCTGCTCGCCCATGAGGCCCTTGGTAATGGCGGCCATGGGGTGGATGCGCACCACGGCCTTATCGCGGGCCTGGCGTTTGATGTATTCCACCAGGGCGACATCGTCGATCACCGGCTCCGTGTTCGGTTGCACGATGATGCAGGTAACGCCGCCCGCGGCGGCCGCCAACGAGGCCGAGGCCAGGGTTTCCTTATGCTCGGCGCCGGGCTCTCCGACAAAGACGCGCATGTCGATCAGGCCGGGACATAGCACCCGGCCGCCGCAATCCACCACCGCCATGCCGTCCGGGACGCCGTTGCGGAACAATTCAGGCCCCAAGTCGATGATTTGACCGTCCTGGGTCAGCAGCGCGCCGGGACTGTCAAGGCCGCTGGCCGGGTCGATCAGGCGGGCGTTGATGTAGGCGGCCGTGGTCATGGCGCTGTGTGTTCCGGGCCCACGGCCGGTTGGTTCGAGGGCTGGCGGGAGAGCAGGTCGAGCACGGCCATGCGCACCGCGACGCCCATCTCCACCTGCTCGCGGATCACGCTGCGGTTGATATCATCGGCCAGTTCACTGTCGATTTCCACGCCCCGGTTCATCGGCCCCGGATGCATGATCAGGGCCTCCGGTTTGGCCTTGGCCAGTTTGGCCCGGTCCAGACCGAAGAAATGATAATATTCCCGGGTCGAGGGCACATAGGCGCCGTTCATGCGTTCGTTTTGCAGGCGCAGCATCATCACGATATCCACATCCGCCAAGCCGGCCGCCATGTCGTGAAAGACCTCCACCCCCATGCGGTCCATGGCGCCGGGCAGCAGGGTCGGCGGGGCGATGGCGCGGACATGGGCGCCCATGATGTTCAACAGCATGATGTTGGAGCGGGCCACCCGGCTGTGCAGAATATCGCCGCAAATGGCCACGGTCAGGCCATGCAGGCGGCCCAGCCGCCGGCGGATGGTCAGGGCATCCAGCAGGGCCTGGGTGGGATGTTCGTGGCTGCCGTCGCCGGCGTTGATGACGCTGCAATCCATCTTCTGGCTCAACAGCGCCACGGCGCCCGAATGAGGGTGGCGCACGACCAGGGCGTCGGGGTGCATGGCGTTCAAGGTGGCCGCCGTATCGATCAGGGTTTCACCTTTTTTGATGGCCGAGGCGGTGGCCGTCATATTGATGACATCGGCGCCCAGGCGCTTGCCGGCCAATTCGAACGAGGTGCGGGTCCGGGTGGAGGTTTCGAAAAACAGATTGATCTGCGTGCGGCCGCCAAGGATCGACCGCTTCTTGTCAACCTGGCGGTTTTGCGCCACGTATTCGTCGGAAAGATCCAGGATTTCCGAAATATCGGACGGCGATAGCCCCTCAATCCCAAGGAGGTGACGAAAAGGCGGCGCGCTCGAAGAAATATCGCTCATCAAAAGGCGATCTTATAGGATCGCCGGTGTGTAAAGGCAACCGGCTTTGGCGCCGTATGTTTAGATTGGACCACGACCATGACCCAAACCGACCCCGGCCGGCTTGATCCCAAAGGCCGCGTCATGATGATTTCCGGCCCGGACAAGGGCATTGGCGCCGCCATTGCCCAGCGTCCGCGCCGGGAGAGCCATGATTTGAGCCTGGCCCGCCGCCCGCCCGCCGGCCTTCGGGAGCCCCTTGGCGAAGGCCGTATGCATCGCCCTTCCGATGCGGTTGATCCCGAATCGCCCCACGCCAGGGCGGGCGCCACTGGCGCAAGGTTCGGCCGCATTGACGGCCCGATCGACAATATCCCGTCCGGGGCCGTGCCGTGACCGTCCGGGCGCGCGATTGGTCCCTCTGTTTCGCCGGTATTGCCGGCGCCATCGCCGTCTTGGTGGCGGCCGGCACCGCCCATGGGCCCGCCGGTACATTGGCGCCCGAGGATATGGCCCGTATTCAGACCGCCGTGCAATATCAGATCTGGCACGCCCTGGCGCTGTTGGGCACGGCGGCATTTGCCTTGGGGACGCCTTCGGCCCTGCCGCGGGCCGCCGCTCTGTGCTTTGCCCTGGGCAGCGTGCTGTTTTGCGGCGGCTTGTATCTGCTGGCATATTCGGGCCTGGCACTGTTTGCCTGGGTGGTGCCCGTGGGCGGCCTGACTTTCGTGGCGGGCTGGCTGTCCTTGGCCGCCCATGGATGGCATGGGCGCAAGGGCGAATAAGCGCGCCGATGGCGTGCTGTTTTTCATGCTAGGAATGCAACAAGTTTTACTTCTTTCATGAAGCTGGACCTTATGCCCCTGGTTTCAATACTCATGGCCGCCTACCGCGTCGAAGACACCGTTCGGGCGGCGGTGGCCAGCGTACTGGACCAGAACCATGAGCATTGGGAGCTGATTATCGCATCGGATTGCGGCACCGATTATCTTGCCGTTTGCCGCGCGGGCGGTCTGCGCGACGGGCGCATCCGCATGGTGGCGACGCCGTTTCTGGCTTCGGGCCCGTCAGCCGCCCGCAATGCCGCTCTGGAAGCCGCGAAAGGTGAATTCATCACCATCCTGGACGGCGACGACACCTGGCGGCCGGAGCGCCTGGCGGCCCTGCTGCCCTTGGCGAAGGTTTCCGGGCTGGCCTGCGACAATACCCGCGCCATGACGCCGGATGGCCGCGAGATCGCGACCGCCCATCCGGTCGGCGCGGCTGCGCGGGAGATCGATGCACTGGCCATGATGACCAGCGGCATGCCGCATTTTCCGCTGCTGCGGCGGGAACTCGCCTCTCCCGGCTACCGGCCAGAATTGCGCTTCGCCGAGGACGTGGTGTTCAACATGGAACTGATCGCCCGTGCCGGAGCCATGACGCTTCTGCCCCAACCCTTGACCCATTATATTCAATGGCCGAACAGCGCCACCAACGCCCAAGACGCCTGGCGGCGGGCCGAAACCGCTTACGGACAAATTAACGCCATGTTGCTGCGGGGCGAGGTAACGATTCCCACCGACCAGCGGGCCGCCATCGTCGAGGCCTTTGCGGAAAAGCGGCGGCTGAATTTGGCCTATGGCGCGGCGGTGCAGGCGGGCAAGGCCACGACGTTCCAGGCTTTCATGGCGGCCCGGAACTTGGACGGGGATTAATCTGACGGAAGACGCCATTCCGCCTTGGCAAATGGCCAAATTTGTTGGAGGTTATGTGGCCCGGTCGGTTTCCTTGGCCGGGCCAACGTTTTCATGTGCGCGCTCGCCCGGTGGTCATCGGTCTGGCGGCGGACGGAAACGTCATTCATCCTAGGGAGGACAATTATAATGAAGATATTGAGAAAGCCCGGTGGGGCGGTACTGCTGGCGGCGGGTTTGGCCGCCGGCGCGGCCGCGGGCGTTGCCAATGCGGCCGAAACGGTGGTCATGGCGGTGCCGACATTTTTAACCGGCGCCGGCGCGCCGGCCTTTGGCGTACCGGCCCGCAACGGGGCCGAGATTATCATCGATGCGATCAACAAGGGCAAATTGCCGGCGCCGTATGACAATAGCGGCAAGGGTCTGGCGGGCCGCCAGATCGAGGCCTTGATCTATGACGAATCCGGCGGCGGCGTGAAGCAGGTCGCTGAATTCCGCAACAAGGTGCAGAAACAGGGCGTGGATCTGTTCGTCGGCTATATTTCTTCCGGGACTTGCGCCGCCATCACCCCGGTGGCCGAGGAATTGAAGATGCTGACGATCTTTCCGATCTGCGGCACGCCGCGGATATTCGAGGAAATCGACAAGAATCCAAAATACGTCTTCCGCACCATGGGCCATGCGACGGCCGACGGCGTGGCCGAGGCATTGTATGTCAAGGCCAATCTGCCCAACATCAAGGGCTATACCGGGATCAATCAGAACTACGCCTGGGGACAGGATTCCTGGCGTGATTTCGATCTGGCGATGAAGCACTTGATGCCATCCGTGCCGGCCTCGGACAAAACCCAATGGCCAAAAATCTTCTCCGGCCAGTATGGCGCCGAAATCTCGGCCTTGATGCTGTCGAAGGAGCGGCTGGTGCATTCCAGCCTGTGGGGCGGCGATCTGGAAGCCTTCATCTTCCAGGGTTCGGCCCGCGGCCTGTTCCGCAAGAAGCAACTACTGTTCTCGGTGGCCGATACCTCCGTCTACCGGCTCGGTAAAAAGGCGCCGGCCGGCGCCATTCTCGGCGCCCGTGGCCCCTATGGCATCTTCGCCGCCAAAATCGATACGCCGCTGAACAATTGGTTCCGCAAGGTTTATCAGGACCGCTATTCGGTTCCCCCCGTGGGCGGTTCCTATCAGGCGGCCCAAGGCGTGCTGGCGGCCAAATTCGCCTACGACAAGGCTGCCGCGGCCAATGGAGGCAAGTTCCCCACCACGGAACAGGTCATTGCCGCGTTGGAAGGTTCGACCTTCCAGGGCATTGCGGCACCCGTCCACATGAACCGCTCCAACGGCCATCAGGCCGCCACCAAGCACATGATCGGCGTGCTGCAATGGGACAAGGAAGCGGGCGAACCCATCATGACGAAAGTCACCGTATTTGGGCCTGACTGTGTCATGCCGCCCGCGGGCGTCAACGGCACGGAGTGGCTGAAAGGCGGCATGAAGGGCGCTAAGTGCTAGCAATGTTTCATTCGGGGACGCCGGGTTTTCGGCGTCCCCGGAGCTTTTATAGTTTTTGATATCTCCAAAATAGCGAGCCTACAGTGCAAGAACTGATCGTCATCCTGATCGACGGTTTGGTTTTTTCATCCTACCTGTTCATGGTCTCCGTCGGGTTGACCGTGATCTTTGGCGTGATGAAGATATTGAATGTTGCCCATGGATCATTTTACGCTTTTGGCGCCTATATGTCGGCAACCCTAATCGGTGCCTACTACAATACCGATTTGCCGGAATTTGGCGGCTTCCTGGCCATTTTCGTGGCGGCAATAATCGTCGGCGTGTTCTTGGGCATCGTCCTGGAGCGGGGTCTGCTGCGTTTCCTGTATCATCGGGACGAGCATATTATCGTTCTGGCGACTTTCGCAATGTTCCTGGTCCTGGAAGATGTCCTGTTGATGATCTGGGGCACCGATCCCTATTACGCCTATGAACCCATGGCGCTGCTGGGGGCCGTGGATATCGTCGAACTGACCTTTGATGTCTACAGCCTGACCCTGATCGGCCTGGCCGTCATCGTCGGCCTGGGTTTGTGGCTCGGCCTGACCAAGACCAAATGGGGAAAATTGCTGCTGGCGGTTATTTTCGACCGGGAAATCAGCCAAGCCATGGGCATAAACGTGACCGTCGTCTTCACGGTGACATTCGTTGTCGGCGCCATCATGGGGGCCTTGGGCGGGGCCTATATCGCGCCCACCATCTCGGTGTCGCCCGGCATCGGGGTGGAGGTCATCATATTGTCCTTCGCCGTCGTGGTGATCGGCGGCATGGGCTCCATTCCCGGCGCCATGATCGGCTCCTTGCTGGTTGGCATCAGCCGGGCCGCGGCCGTGCATAAATTCCCGGAGATCGAACTATTCGTGATCTACGCCATCATGGCGCTCGTTCTGGCGATCCGGCCCGAAGGCCTGTTCGCACCCGCAAAGGCCAGGAAAATCTGATGCGATATGTAGATAAAACCGTCGTCGGGCTGTCCATTGCCTTCGTGGTCCTGGTCTTCGCCGACTTTTTCATGGCGGATTGGATGCGTTTCATCGGCCTGCAAAGCCTCGCCCGCGGCGCCGTCGCCCTGGGACTTTTGGTGTTGTGGCGCACGGGTCTGGTATCTTTCGGCCATGCGCTGTATTTCGGTTTCGGCGCCTACGCGGCGGCGATGTTGACCTTGATCGGCTTTCACGACGCCTTTTTCCTGGTCTTCGCCGGTACCTTGGCGGCCGGCATTCTGGCTTATTTGCTGGGATTCTTGCTCCGCCGCTACCGGGCGATCTTTTTCGCCCTGTTGAACCTGGCTTTTTCCATGATCCTTTACGGCGTCATCGTGAAGACCGAGGAACTGGGCAGCACCGATGGTTTTTCGGTTCTGACGCCGACCTTTTTGGGCTATGCGCCCAAGGGCGAGGCGGTGCAGACGACCCTGTTCCTCTTTACCCTGGTTTTCACCTACATCGTGACCGTCGGCGTACATCTGTACTTGAAGACAACCCTGGGCGGCATGTCCATGGCGGTGCGAGAGAACGAGATCCGGGTGGAATATCTCGGCTATTCGGCCGAAAAAGTGATCCATGTGAAATATGTCTTCTCGGGCCTGGTGGCGGGATTTGGCGGCGCCATCATGGCCCTGGCCATTGGCCAGGTCGACCCGGATTCCATGGCCAACTGGACGGTTTCCGGTGAATTTGTCTTCATTACCATTCTTTCCGGCATCGGCAACGTGGCCGCCACCTTTATCGGCGCCCTGGTGTTTGAGTTGATCCGCACCTACGCCTTTGAATACGCACCGCAATTCTGGCAGTTCATCCTGGGCGGCAGCCTGTTGGCGATCATCATGTTCCTGCCCGATGGCATCTGGTCCCTGTTCTCGCGCCTACGCGGCTCCGGCAAGGCGCCCACCCCATGACCGCCGTTCTGGAAGTTCACGATCTGCAAAAATCCTTCGGCGCCGTGGTCGCCGCCAAGGATATCAACGTCACCGTCGATCAACATGAGGTCATCGGCATTATCGGCGCCAATGGGGCCGGCAAGACAACCTTCATCAATATGGTCACGGGATATATGAAACCCACATCGGGGCGGATCGAATTCAAGGGCCGCTCCATTCTGGGGCTGCCGCCGCGGGACATCACCTGCCTGGGCATATCCCGCTCGTTTCAGGTACCCCAGATATTTGCCTCCGAGAGCGTGTTCGACAATCTGATGATGGCCTATGCCATTTCGGAGGAAACCGGCCTGGGTTTGCTGGCGCCGCTTTACAACGACGAACGCGCCGAGAGGGTGGATAGCCATTTGCAGCGCTATCAGATCGCCGCGTACCGCGACGCCACGGCCTCGACCCTGCCTCAGGGCATCCGCAAATTGCTCGATATCGCCATGGCGGCGGTCCGCCGGCCGACCCTTTTGATGTTGGATGAACTGACCTCGGGTATTTCGGTGGAGGAGAAATTCGGCCTGATGGATGTCATCATGAAGGCCCTGCGCGAAGATGAAACCACGGTGTTGTTTATAGAGCATGACATGGAAATCGTCGAACGCTATGTCGGCCGGGTTTTGGCATTTTATCAGGGCGAGATCATTTGCGATGCGCCGACCGCCGAGGCCTTGGTGGATCCCGGCGTTCGCGAGTTTGTCATTGGCGAGGAATATCACCGCACCCGCACCGCCAACGCTGGCGTGAATGGGGGGAACGATAATGCTTAAAGTCAGCGGCCTGGACGTCAACATCGGCCCGGCGCCCATTCTGCGCGGCCTGAGCCTGGAAGTACCCGCCGGGACCATGTGCGGTCTGATCGGGCGCAACGGCGCCGGCAAGACAACCTTTCTGCGCGCCGTCATGGGCGCCCTGGCGGCGAAAGCCGGCGAAATGACATTCGATCAACAGGATCTGCTGAAAACCCAGCCCTACAAGCGGGCCCACATGGGGATCGGCTTCATGCCGGAAGACCGCCGTTTGGTGCCGACCCTGACGGCGGAGGAAAATATTCTGCTGCCGGCCTGGGCCACGGACATGAAGGATTGTCGGAACCGGCTGGATTGGATTTATGGCCTGATGCCCGAAGTGGCCGAGTTCCGCAAGCGCGGTTCCATGGAATTGTCCGGCGGGCAGCAAAAATTCGTCGCCTTCGCCCGCGCCCTGATGATCGGCACGCGGCTTTTGCTGCTGGACGAACCCAGCGAAGGGATCGCGCCGATCTTTGCCCAGCGCATGAGCGAGATCATGAAAATCCTGAAGGACGAAGGTGAATCGGTACTCGTCGCGGAGTCCAACGATACCCACGTGGCCGGCTTGCTGGACCGCGTTTTCGTGATCGAACGCGGCAGCATCGTCTCCGGGTAATCTGGATTAGCCGGGGCCAACGCACTATAATCCGCCCGCCCATTACGAGGCCCGCGACGGCTCGTTCCGTTTACTCTGAATACCGGCAGGAGGCATGATATGAGCGTTTTTGACAGCCGGCCCATCGACGGCGTGATACCCGCCACCTTGCTGGCCTTCGGCACCGACCTGGAAATCGACGAAGCGGCCTCACGCCGCCATTTGCGCGATGTCGCCGCGACCGACGGCCTCGGCGCGATCACCGTGAACGGCCACGCTTCCGAGGTTCATGCCTGCAGCTTCGAGGAACAACGGCGGATTCTGGATTTCTGCCTCGAAGAACTAGACGGCCGCCTGCCCCTGATCAACGGCATCTATGCCGACGGCAGCCTGGAAGCCGCCCGTCTGGCCCGCATGGCGGAGGCGGGAGGCGCCCAGGCGCTTTTGATCTTTCCCCCCAACAGCATGATCATGGGCGGCCAGTTACGCCCTGAAATGGCGCTGACCCATTTTAAAATCATTGCGGAGGCCACCAATCTGCCCCTGATCGTCTTCCAATATCCACAGATTAGCGGCCAGGGCTATCCTTTCGAAACGCTATTGCGCTTGATCGAGGCCGTACCCTCGATCAAAGCCATCAAGGATTGGTCGAACGACGCCATGCTGCACGAGAAGCATATCCGTAGCCTGCAAGCGGGCGCCGGGGGCCGGGCCATCACCGTGCTCACGACCCATTCGTCCTGGCTCATGGCCTCGCTCAGCATGGGCGCCAAGGGCCTGCTGTCGGGCGCGGGCAGCGTAATCCCGGAATTGCATGTGGCCCTGTTCAGGGCGGTAAAAGCCGGCGATCTGGTGGCCGCACAAGCCATCAATGACCGCATTTATCCCCTGGCCCAGGCCTTCTACACCCCGCCCTTCCTGGATATGCACAACCGCATGAAGGAATGTCTGGTGCTGTTGGGCCGTCAGGACCGGGCCGTGGTGCGGCCGCCGCTGATGAAGCTGCCGGATGGCGAAATCAAACGCCTGCGCCAGGCACTGGATGCCGCCGGGTTGTTGGCCAGCGCGGCCGCCGAATAGTTACGGACTAGGCAGTGGAGATATATTGCCGCATGGCGGTGGCTTCGGTCTCTATTTCCTCCATGCGGAATTTGACGACATCGCCGATTGAGATAATTCCCAACAACTGATTGTCTTGCATGACCGGCAAATGGCGGAACCGGCGCTCCGTCATGATCGCCATAATCTTATCGATATCATCTCCCGGCGCGCAAAATACCACGTCACGGGTCATCAATTCCGCCACGCCCGTCTCCAGGCAGCGGGGCCCCAGATCGGCTAGGCCACGCACGATATCCCGTTCCGAAAGCACCCCTCGGACAAAGCCATCCTGGTCCCGCACCAGGATCGCGCCGATCCGGTTTTCACTCAATATACCCACCGCCCGGCCAATGGTTTCGTTGACCGTGACCGAAATTACGTCGTTACCCTTCAAGGCAAGAATTTGTTCTACATGCATACCAATCTCCAACACGTCATTTTTTCGATACCGCTTTAATTTACATAATGCATTCTGCGGCAAAGACAAATGGCATGCAAGTATGATCATATGCAACGAAAATGGGGCGCCGCCGGGCCATTCGCGCCCGCGGCGGCAAACTCAGGGCAAACGAAATATTAATCCCTCCGCGCCACTATTTCATCATAGCCAAAGGTCATGTCCGATCTTTGGCGGATATTTTCGCCGTGCGCGCGAGGGAAGCTTACCAGGGAAGACGGACCGATGAGTATGAACAGCGAAGCGATCGAGATGGACTTGGACGCACTGCAAAATGACCGGGCCCTCGATGAGGTTGGCTTTGCCGACGACGACGCTGAAAACCGGCGGGAATTATCCCACAGTGAATATGACACCTTGGAAGAAGCCGTCATGCAGACGGCGCGGGGGCGGACATTTTTGCGCGAACACGCTCGGCGCAACCGGGCCGTTGCCTCGGATCTGGTGATGCGGGCACTGGACGACTGCCGCGGCTATTTCCAACGCCAGGAGATGAAGCAACCGGCGGATATTCTGGCGGCGGAACTGCAGGATATGAGCGACGCCATCAAGCATACTCGGCGCGACATCGCGGCCATAAGGCCCAAGGACGGCGCCAACAACCGTATCATGGCGGCGACCGAGGATTTGGACGCCATCGTCACGGCGACGGAACGGGCCACCAACGATATTCTGTCGGCCGCGGAACGCATTCAGGAAACCTCCGAAATTTTGCGCGAGAACGGTTCCGAAGCCGACCTCTTGGATTCGCTCGAAGAGGATATCACGAATATCTTCCTGGCTTGCTCGTTCCAGGACATCACCGGTCAACGCACCACCAAGGTCGTCAACGCCTTGCATTATCTGGAACAACGGGTCGGCGCGATGATCGAAATATGGGGTTCGGAAAGCCTGCGCCACGGCGAGGAAGGCGATTTCGGCCCCGTCACGGCGGCTGATGACCATCCCGAATCCGGCCTGCTGAATGGCCCGCAATTGGAAGGCCAGGGCGTGGACCAGGCGGACATCGACCAATTGTTGAATGACGACGTTGAGCAAATCAAAAGCGAGGCGGAAGCCGACGGCGATACCGGCGATCCGACGGGTGGCATTGAATTCGATGCCGTTCCGGCAGCCACGGCAGATGGCGCCGACGATCTGGATTTCGACGGCGAGGACGATTTTTCAGGCCTGTCGGAAGAAGCCGACGCCGATACCATCGACGTTATTTTCAATTCATAACGGAATCTCTTAATACGGTTACGAAATAACGAACGCAAATTTCAACGGCAGAAAACCACCGGTTTCCGCCAATAAAAATAGAAACTACGTCGCCGCAAAAAGCCATTAGGAATATAATTTCTTGAGGCCAGGCCGCCCGTCCGTCAATCGAGTCCCAGCAGTTCGTCGACATTTTCCGGGCCCAGGTCGGGGCCGTATAGCAAAACATCGCCTACCTGCAGCACCGGGGAGGAGCGGATGTTGCGGCTTTCGATGAAGGCTGCGGCGGCCTCGTCCATCATCAAGTCCTTGGCCACGAATTCCACGTCATGAGCGCGTAAATAGCCCTTCAACTGTTCACACGGCCGGCAAAGCGGCGTGGAATAGACAATCACTGATTTGTCGGCCACCTCAGAGGCTCCCTTCTTCCTTCAACTTGCGGTACAAGGCCTTTTTCTCCAACCAGGCGTTCTTGACCTCTTCCGTCTGCCAGGGTTGCTCCTCGGTGAAGACCTTGGCTTTCCAGTCCTCCCCCTTGGACCACTTGAACGGGGTCTGGACCGTGGTTCGCGGCGCCGTGGCGCTGTCCAATAGATCCAGGGCCATGGCAATGATCTTACGCTGTTGTGCTTCGGCGCCGGGCTCGCCGCAGGGATTGCCCAAGGGAAAGTCCGTAAACAGCAAACGGGGCACGCCGCAAGTCTCGACAATGTCACGGGCGCCGGCGACGACGACCGTCGGAATGCCGTTTTCTTCCAGGTAACGGGCGACCAGACTCACGGTCTGGTGGCAAACCGGTCAGACCGGAACCAAAAGGGCAATATCGACGCCGTCTTCGCGGCACCGCGCCAGCACCTCCGGCGCATCGGTCCCCGTCGTCTTTTGCTGGGAATAGGCGTTGTAAACGCCAAAGGCCCGGGGGGAAAGAGCGCCTATCCGCCCCGCCTCCGATAATTCCCGCAGCCGGGTCATCGGGAAAAAAGTATTCACGTCATCCAAGGTCGTCGCGTTCATGTCGTAGCTATGGGTGCGGCTGTAGAGATCCTCCAGCGGCATATCCGTGGCCACGGCGTAAACATTGGCGGCTTCCCCCCGCTCCAACGGCAGGCGCTGATCTTCCCAGGCGCGGGAGGCGATTTCCGACGTTGAGATCAAGGCCAGCCGGCTCTCCGCCAGCGGTTTTTTCAGCGGCGCGAAGGGCACATCATCAAATTGCGCCCATTGATACGGCTTGTCGTAACCCTGGGTCTGATAATAGGCCGTGGTTTTGTCGATATAGCGTACATAACTCAAAACGCGTTCCTCCAGAATGATGGCCGCCCATTAGACCACGTTCGAGCCGCGCGGCGCCAGGGCGGTTGATGGAATTACTTACTCCGCGGCATCCTTGGCCAGAAATCCGCCCGACTGCCGTGACCATAAATCGGCATAAAGGCCGCCACGCTGCAGCAGCGTTTGATGATTGCCCTGTTCCACGATACGGCCCCGGTCCATGATGATCAGCCGGTCCATGGCGGCGATGGTGGAGAGGCGATGGGCAATGGCGATCACCGTCTTGCCAGCCATCAAGGTTTGAAAGCTTTCCTGAATGGCCGCTTCCACTTCAGAATCCAGGGCCGATGTCGCCTCGTCCAAAATCAAGATCGGCGCATCCTTCAAAAGCACCCGGGCGATGGCGATACGCTGGCGCTGACCGCCCGATAGTTTAACGCCGCGTTCCCCCACATGGGCCTCCAGGCCGCGCCGGCCCTGGCCGTCTTCAAGCTCCAGGATGAAATCATCGGCTTTCGCCGCCTTCGCCGCCGCCCAGACCTGGGCTTCGCTGGCGCCGGGTTTTGAATAGGCGATATTGTCGAACACCGAACGATGCAGCAGCGAGGTATCCTGTGTCACCATGCCGATTTGGGCCCGCAGACTGTCCTGGGTGACGGTGGAAATGTCCTGGCCGTCGATCAGGATGCGTCCGTCTTCCAGGTCGTAAAAGCGTAGCAACAGGCTGACAAGAGTGGATTTTCCCGCCCCCGACCGCCCGACGATGCCGACCTTTTCGCCCGGCCGAATATCCAGATCCAGGCCGCCGATCACCCCCTGCTCAACATCCGCCCGCGCCTTGCCGTAGTTGAAATTGATATGGTCGTAGCGGATGCCGCCCGCCGCCACCACCAATTCCTCGGCATCCGGATCGTCCTCGATGGCCCGCTCGCGGGCGATGGTTTCCACGCCGTCCATCACCACGCCAATATTCTCGAACACATTGGATACTTCCCACATGATCCATTGGGACATGCCTTGCAGGCGCAAGACCAGCCCGGTGGCCAAGGCGATGGCGCCGACGCCAACCGCGTCCTGGTACCACAGCCAGACCGACATGCCGGCGATAGAGAAAATCAACGCCGCGTTCATCAGGTTCAGGGTTACGGTCAGCAGGGTTGAAAGCCGCATTTGGGCGTGCACCGGCGCCAGAAACGCCTGCATCCCCTCGCGGGCGTAGCCGTCTTCGTAGGCCGCATGCGCGAACATCTTCACGGTGCCGATGTTGGTATAGCTGTCCACCACGCGGCCCGTGACCACCGAGCGCGCCTCGGCTTGGGCCTTGGACCAATCCCTGAGGCGAGGCACGAAATAGCGCATGGCGATCAGGTATCCGACAAGCCAGAAAATCATGGGCGCCGTCAACCGTATATCGGAACTGGCGAACAGCACCACGGCGGCGGTGAAATACACCACCACATAAAGCAGCACCTCGGTCAGTTTCATGACGATGTCACGCACCGCCAGGGCGGTCTGCATCATCTTCGCGGCCACCCGCCCGGCAAAATCGTCCTGATAGAATTCCATGCTCTGGCGCAGCAGATAGCGGTGCGCCTGCCAGCGGGTGCGCATGGCGAAATTGCCCAGCAGGCCCTGATGGGAAACCGCTTCATAGAAGAATTTCAGGACCGGCAGGAGCAATAGGACCACCGCCCCCATGATTATCAACTGGCCGCCGTGATCGTCCCAAAAGGTTGCCCGGGTGGAGGTCGCCAGCCAGTCCACCAAACGGCCGATAAAGGCGAACAGGGACACTTCCAACAACGCGATCACGGTCGCGAACAGGGCCGAGGTTGCCAGCAGAGGCCAAAACGGCTTGGCGTAATGCAGGGTAAAGGCAACCAGGGAAGCGGGCGGCATTTCCGGCTGCGCGCTGGGCAGCGGATCGGTCATTCTCTCCAGCCAGCCAAAAAATCTGCTGATCACGGCCATTCGCTCCGGGAACAAAGTTCGCTGTTCAGCGGGGGCAATCTCGAAATGGGTCTAGTCCTCGGCCCCCGCCGCCACGCCCGCCTTGAACCGGGCATCGGCCTGGCGGAACACCTTGCGGGTGTTGTCCATGTCCCAGGCTTCCTCGATCAGGGTTTCGTGGTCCCATTGGCTGCGCGGCCGGGATTGGTTTGAAAAAATTGCCGCCATAGACATGCAGGGCCGAGGTCAGCTTGCGGATCGGATTGGCGACGGAATGAATGATCTCGGGACCAAGGGTGGCGACCTGTCCCGCGCCCAATGAATCCGTTCCCGCCGCCTCCAGGGCCGGGCCGTCGGGATCATCCAGGCGGCGCCAGAAGATATTGTCTTCCCGCCCGCCATAAATGCCGATCACCGCGAACATATTGTGGTTGTGCGGCAACAGGGTCATATAGGGCGCCCAAACAAAATTGATCACGGTCAAATCGTCTGCCTGATACAGGGGATAGACGCCGGCCCGGTCGGGCTCCCCCAATTCCGCGACAATGCCGGCGGGGTCCGCGACCGCTTCCAAGACGGCCTCGCGAATGGCCGTTTGACCCTCGCCAATGAGGGTCTTGCAGGTTTCGATAAAGCGTTCTTTCCGGAACATTCTGGCAACCTTTCAAATATGAACGAAGCGGAAAAGCCGCCCTTTCAAGATCGCTAGCTTAATCATTTGCCGCCGGACGCGCCATGGCATCCGTTTCGATGGGCCAGATGCGTTGTAACAAACGCAGCAGCCCGACAAATAGGATGACCATGACCATCATGCCCGCCGCAAGGAAGATGGGGGCCGCGGCCGTGCCGCTGATATCCCTGCTCCAGCCCGCCAACGCCGGGGCCACCGTCATGCCCACGAAATACCAGGTGTAAAATATCCCCAATCCCGGACCCCGGTTGCCGGAACTGACCGCCTCCGCCGTGAGGGCCATGACGGCGCCCGCGGGAAGGCCAAAACATAGGCCCGCCAAAATATACGAGAACTCCGGCGCCAGACCCTGCGCGATGGCCAGCATGGCGCCGGCGGTAATCAGATAGCACACCACTATGGTTGGCGTGATGTAACCCAGCATTTCCACCGCCCGGCCGCCCAGGGGCAATGAAAACAGCATCACCCACATGAACAGACTGGCCGCCGTACGGGCGGATGCGCCGTCATAACCGCTTTCAACCAAGGCGCCGGGGCCGAAACTGACCGCCACGATCAAAGCGGCATTCAACATGGTCCAGGCGATGGCGACCGCGCTCATATGTATGAATTGCCGCATCGGCAGGCCAAAGCGCGGAGGCGCTGTATCCTTCGCCGCCGGGGCCGGCGCCTCCCGGTAGAACCATAATGTAAGAAGCAGGCCGAAAAGGGCCAGTCCGGCGGTGGCATACATCGCCCAATTCCAGCCGTACAATTCACCGATGGGGGCCAGAGTGTGCAGACCCAGCACGATGCCAATGGGCCAAGCCGTCAGCATGATACCCAACGCGGTGACGATCTCCTTCTCGAAAAACCACTCCGACACCATTTTGGTCAGGATGACGTTGAAAATGCTGCCGCCGATCCCCGTCAGCAAACGGCCCCAATACAAAGACGAGGGGTTGGCCGCCATGCCCATGACAATACCGCCCGCGACCATGGCGCCCGCCCCCAGCATCAACAGGTTCTTGTCCGTCACGGCGCGGGTCATCAGGCCGGAGGGAATGGAGACGACGATACCCGGAAGCAGGAAAAATCCGATCAGCGTGCCAATCTCGGCATAGCTGAAGCCGAATTCCTCGACCAGCGTGGATGACAGCGAGGCGACGGATTGGAATTGATAACCCATGGACAGGCGCACAAGGAACAACAGCAACAACATGACCCAACGCATCGGCATGAACTATTCCCCCAACAGCGCCGCCAGCCCGGCGCGGTAATTGGGATAGCGCAGACGCACCCCCAACTCGTCCTTGATGCGGTCATTGCGAACGCGTTTGTTATCGCCGAAAAAGCTGGCCGCCATGGGGCTCAGACCGGCCTGGTCGAAGGCGATTTCGGGCGGCGGGGCCTGGCCCAGAAGGCCGGCCGCATGGGCGATCACATCCTGGGGCGGGGCGGCTTCGTCATCGCAGACATTGTAGACGGCGCCCGGATTTGGCCGCGCGATGGAGGCGGCCAGGACCATTGCCAGATCATCCACATGGATGCGGGAAAACACCTGGCCCGGTTTGACGATGCGCCGGGCCGTGCCCCTCCGAAGGTTTTCCAGGGCATTGCGGCCGGGGCCGTAAAGGCCGGCCAGGCGGAATATGTGCAGGGCCAGGCCATGACGACGGGTCCAGTCCAGCCAGGCCCGCTCCACCGCGACCCGTGCCCTGCCCCGCCGGTGCGGGGGCGCGGTGGGCGTCGTTTCATCCACCCAAGCACCGCCATGATCGCCATAGACGCCGGTGGTCGAGAGATAACCCAGCCAGCGGAGACCGGGCAGTTTGGCGATGTCGTCGCCATGGCATGCCAATACCGGGTCGCCCCCCTCATCGGGTGGAATGGAAAGCAATATGTGTGTCGTGCCGGCCAATGCGCGGCCAGGATCTGTCAAGGGTTGCTCCCGGTTGAAAGGAATGGTCCCCCCCTCCCCCTCCCGGCTGGTGCCGCTGAAAGTCCAATTCTGCCCCGATAGGCGCCGCCTCAAGGCCTGGGCGCTAAATCCCATGCCGAAGCAGAACATATTTTCATTCGCCACTCTCAATCCACCCCCTATGCACCCCGGCCATGAATACGGGCGGAGAATATTGCGGACATGTACTCCCTATGTGTCCCCAAAGTGCGGCCAAAATTTTTCAGGCGCCGGTGTTGGAACCGCCCCGTAGGCCCCAATGGCCATCGATTTTAGTGATGCCGTAGAGCGGTTACAGGTGCCTTTTTCGCGACCTCCCCGTCAATCTTCATTCGACCTGCTTTCGAAAGGCGCGATGGCATGGATGTGGTTGATGATAATGGTGCGGTCCTTGAAAAACCAGCGGCCGTCCACCTTGACCAGTTTGTCTTCATAGCGCCCGGCGCTGACGTTGATGACACCCTCGGCAATCATTACGGCGGAGGAATCCAAATAGCATTCGGCCGTGGCCGCATCGCCATCGACCGTGACAAAGGGCACGGAATTGCGATGCCGTCGGTAGCGCCGCGCTGCCCGCACCCGTTTATCGTAGCTTTCGAACCAAGCGCGGATCGCCGCCCGCCCTTCAAATATTTCCACGCCCTCGTGCAACGGCCGCAGGATCGCATCCTCGGCGAACAGAGCCGCGATCTCGTCCACCGTGCCCCGGTCGACCACATGGCAATATTGGTTGAGCAGGGACTGTATGGCCAATTGATCCGCCACCGGCTGATCCGGCCCGCCAGTCATTTTGAATTCGGTTCCCGTCATTGCCCGATCACCCCTCTGGCCCCTAACCGACGACCAAGAACGCACGGAGGTCAATTACGCCGCGCTGAATATACTCATTTTCTTCCTTCGGCGTATCGTTTGTGGCGGTCTTTCATCACCGGGGGATTGTTTTCCTTGCGTCGCCGTCCGGGCCGTCTATGATCCGGGCCACAGCGGGGGGAGCTACCACGGTAGCTGAGAGGTTCCTGACACAGGACGACCCCTTGAACCTGATCCGGATCGTACCGGCGGAGGGACGCGTCACATGTCAGCCCGAATATCCGAGACGACGACGGCCGGGCCGCCCATTGGCATAGCGCTGCGGGGCGCGGCCCTGGCGTTTGGCGAGAAGCTGATCTTTACCGGCTTGGATTTGGACATACCGGCGGAGCAGACGACCTGTCTCTTGGGGCCTTCCGGTGTTGGGAAATCCTCGCTGCTGCGCCTGATCGCCGGCATTTCACCGGAGGCGGAGGCGGAGAGCCTGACGGCCAGCGACGGCGGCCCCCTCGCCGGCCGCATCGCCTATATGGATCAGCGTGATCTGCTGCTGCCCTGGCTCTCCGTGCTGGACAACGTCACCCTGGGCGCCCGCCTGCGCGGCGCGGCGGTGGACGGGCACCGGGCGATGGCGTTGTTGCAGCAGGTCGGTCTGGAGGATGAAGCCCAAAGCCTGCCCGCCGCGTTGTCCGGCGGCATGCGCCAACGCGCGGCCCTGGCGCGCACCCTGATGGAAGACAGGGCCCTGGTCTTGATGGACGAACCGTTTTCGGCGGTGGATGCCCTGACCCGTTTGCGTCTACAGGATCTGGCGGCGGAGCTGCTGGCCGGGCGCGGCGTCCTGCTGGTTACGCACGACCCGATGGAAGCCTTGCGTCTCGGTCATCGTATATTGATTTTGCGTGGCGCCCCGGCCCGCCCGGGCGAAGTACTGGAACCGGCGGGCCCGCCGCCACGGCCGGCCTCGGACCCAGTCCTGCACGGCTTGGCGGCGGGCATCCTGCGCGACCTGGCCGGATGATAACGGGCGATGCAAGCCGTAGGCCGCGCCCTGGTCACCTTCGCCCTCCTGTTGGCGGGCTGGCAGACTTTGGTCTGGGCGACGGCGGTGGAACCCTTCATTCTGCCGGGACCATGGCTGGTGCTGCAAAGTCTCGTGGCGCACCCGGAACTGATCGGCGGACATGCCGTCATCACCTTGCTGGAGATCGTCCTTGGACTGATCTGCGGCGGCGGCCTCGGCATGATCAGCGCGGTCAGCCTGAGCTGGCTGCCCGGGTTGCGGCGCTGGCTGCTGCCGTTGTTGGTGGTCGCCCAGGCGATCCCGGTGTTCGCCCTGGCCCCGGTGCTGGTATTGTGGCTTGGCTATGGCCTGGCCTCGAAAGTGATGATGGCCAGCCTGATCATTTTCTTTCCCGTTACCACCGCCTTTCTGGACGGCCTGCGGCGGACCGAGCCGGGCTGGCTGGATCTGGCCCAGACCATGACCGCCGGGCAGCGCCGACCGGGGCGCTGGGCCGTGCTGCGCCATATCCGTATTCCCGCCGCCCTGCCCGCGTTGGCCTCGGGCTTGCGCGTGGCCGCCGCCGTGGCGCCCATCGGCGCCGTGGTGGGGGAATGGGTCGGCTCCTCCGCCAGCCTGGGGTACCTGATGTTGCATGCCAACGGGCGCATGCAGATCGATCTGTTGTTCGCCGCCCTGTTCGTGCTGGCGGCCATGGCCGTGACGATTTTCTTTTCAGTGGACTGGCTGTTGCGGCGGTTGTTGCCGTGGCAGCCGGACACTTTGCCAAACAAATAGGAGACGAATTACCATGCGACGTTTCATTGCCCTGCTTTCACTTGCCATTTGTCTAGGCGCATTGCCTCTCCCCGCCGCCGTGGCGGCGGAAAAATTGACCCTGATACTGGATTGGTTCATCAATCCCGATCACGCCACCCTGATGATCGCCCAGGAACGGGGCTATTTCGCCGATGCCGGCCTGGAGGTGGAGATCATCGCGCCGGCCGATCCCAACGACCCACCCAAACTGGTGGCCGCCCGCAAGGCCGATCTGGCGATCTCCTATCAGCCGCAATTGCATGTACAGGTCGATCGGGGCCTGCCCTTGCGCCGCATCGCCACGCTGATCTCGACCCCCTTGAATAGCCTCGTGGTGCTGGCGGACGGACCGATCAAATCCATCGCCGATCTGAAGGGCCGCAAGGTGGGGTTTTCGGTTGGCGGTTTTGAAGAGGCGCTGCTGTCGGCAATGCTGGGCCGCGTGGGTTTGAGCCTGAAGGACGTGACCTTGATCAATGTCAATTTTTCCCTGTCGCCGGCCCTCATTACGGGGCAAGTGGACGCGGTTATCGGGGCCTTCCGCAATTTTGAACTGAACCAGATGGATATCGTCAATCGCCCCGGCCGAGCCTTTTTCGTGGAGGAAGAGGGCGTGCCGGCCTACGACGAATTGATTATCGTGGCCCATGCCGACCGCCTGGGCGACGACCGGTTACGCCGGTTCGTTGGCGCCCTGGAGGCGGCGGCGCTATATCTGGTCAATCATCCCAAGGAAAGTTGGCTTTTGTTCATCAAGGGCCGCAAGGAACTGGACGATGAGTTGAACAAACGCGCCTTTCGCGACACCTTGCCCCGCTTCGCCTTGCGCCCGGCGGCCCTGGATCACGGCCGCTACATCCGCATGGCGCGGTTCCTCAAGGATCAGGGCCTTATCATCAAGGTTTTAAGCATGGACAAATATGCCGTGGAATTGCGGTAGGAAAAAAGCTGCCGGCGCCGGAGCCGTACAGATATAGAGCCTTTTCAACGATGGTTGAAAATGCCCTAAACGAACACGATCTCGGCGACCAGCGGACCCTTGGGGCCATTGCCGATACGGATTTGCAACGCCTGTCCGGGCAACAGATCGTCGGTCCCGAAACGGCGCAGGGTCTCGATGTGAATGAAGACATCATCGGTGTCCTCGCCGCGGGTGACGAAGCCGTAACCCTTGACGCGGTTGAACCACTTCACCGTGGCATCGACGAATTCGCCTTCCGCCTCGACCAACGCCGGACGGGCGTCTTCCGCCGGGCGAACCGGCCGGGGCGGCGGCACCAGGGCGTTGGTGTCATCGGTGGAAATCACGCGGATCGCCTGTTGGCCCCGCTCCCGCTGAACAACTTCACAGACGACGGCGGTACCTTCGAAAATTATTTCAACCCCGGCGTCACGCAGGATGGATTTATGTATAAGCACGTCCCCGGAATTGTCGGAGGGGACAAAGAAGCCATAGCCCTTTACGGCATCGAACCATTTGACCAGACCGTCCTTGACCTCGCCCGCGGGTTCCGCAGTGGCCGCGCCGGCATCTTCGGAGGCTTCCGCGCTGGCATCTTCCACACCGGCATCTTCCACACCGGCATCTTCCACACCGGCGGCTTTCGCGCCGGCATCTTCCACACCGGCATCTTCCACACCGGCATCTTCCACACCGGCATCTTCCACACCGGCGGCTTCCGCGCCGGCATCTTCCACACTGACGGCTTCCACACTGGCAACTTCGACCGTGCGATGCTCCACATTCAGCTTCGCAACGTTGTCACTGCTTTGGTCACCGGCCTGGTCGCGATGATCGCCGCTGCCTTTATCGCTTTTTTGATCGTCGAGATTTGTTACATTTAAAGCCATAAGACCCGCTTCCCCCCGCGAGTACTCGCCCAAAAACAAGCCGACTACTCACCTTGCATTTACGAGTTAACCAAACCCTAACATATAACCTTACCGGCGACAAACAGGTCTTGGCAACCTATAATTGATGTGGTTACGTCAAGGGCACGGAAAAACAGCTTGTGTTCCGCCGCTAATTGAACCAAATGGCAACGGGTTTGCGCTTTCCGCTGGCAATGGCGGTGTTGGCCATACTAACCTTTCAAAAGTTCGAATCAGGCACGGCACCGAAGCATTGTGAACGTCAGCGACAAACAGGGCGGCGGCGAGGGCGGCGGAAGGCCGGCCTACCGTCCGGTCATCCATGGCATCGGGTTATGCGTGGCGCTTGCGGCCTGTTGGCTGCTGTTGTCAGGCTATTTTCATTTATTGCTGCTCGGCCTGGGCGCCGGATCGGTGGTCTTCTGTCTGTGGATCGCCATGCGCATGGACCTGGTCGACGACGAGGGCGTGCCGCTGCATATCACCTGGGCCACATTGCGTTATCTGCCGTGGCTGTTGTGGGAAATCGTCAAGGCCAATATCGACGTGGCAAGGCGGGTGATCGACCCCGCCCTGCCCATCGCGCCCAGTTTGTTCGATGCGCCGGTCAGTCAAAAAACCGATTTGGGACAAGTCCTGTACGCCAATTCCATTACCCTGACACCCGGCACGGTCGCCGTCGATCTGGACCATGGCGTGATCCGGGTCCACGCCTTGCATGATGGTGCCGCCGACGGCGTGCTTGAAGGTGAAATGGACGCACGGGTCGGCGCGGTGGAGGGGCGGAGATGATGTTCGTGATCACTACGTTCGCCATCCTGGTCGCCCTTGCCATCGCCCTGGTCCGTGCCTTCCTCGGCCCGACGGTGTTCGACCGGATCCTGGCGGTGAATTCCGTCGGCACCAAGACGGTGTTGTTGATTTCCGTCATGGGATTTCTCGCCGGCCGGCCCGACTTTCTGGATATTGCCATCGTCTACGCGCTGATCAATTTCATCGGCGTGGTCGCGGTGCTGAAATTTGTCAAATATGGCGACATGGCGTCTTCGGGCGACGGCGGAGACGCGGCATGACCGGCCTGCTGCTGGATATTCTGAGTTGGCCGCTGCTGATGGCCGGCTCCGCGTTTGTCCTGATCGGCGCCTTTGGCATCTTGCGCCTGCCGGATTTTTACAGCCGGCTGCATCCCGCCGGTTTGACCGACACCATGGGCGCGGGCTTGATCCTACTGGGTCTGCTGCTGCAGGCGGAGGCGACCATGGTGGCCATCAAATTGCTGATCATCGCGGTCTTTCTGCTGTTCACCTCGCCGACCACGGGGCACGCCACGGCGCGCGCCGCCCTGGCCGCCGGACTGCGGATCTGGCGGGCGCCCGGCGGCGGCACGACCGGCGCGGCAAGTCCCAAGAGCGGAAAGTCCGGGCCCGGGGATGATCGCGCGTGATCATTACCCTGATCGATATTGCCCTGCTGACTTTCATGGGGGCGACGGCGATCGCGATTTTGCGTCTGGGCAGCCTGTTTGCGGTGGTCATGCTGTCGGGCATTTACAGCCTGCTGGCCGCGTCCATGTTCGTGGCCCTGGACGCCGTCGATGTCGCATTTACCGAGGCCGCGGTCGGCGCCGGCATCTCGACGGTGTTGATGATGGCCACGCTCGCCCTGACCGGGGAGCGTGAACGCCCCTCCCACCGCAGACCGTATGTGCCCCTGGCGGTGGTTCTGATTACCGGCGCGGCCTTGATCTACGCCACCTGCGACATGCCTCCCTTCGGCGCCGCCGACGCGCCGGTGAACCTGCATGTGGCGCCCCGCTATCTGAATGAAAGTTTCGCCGAAGTCGGATTGCCCAACGTGGTGACGTCCATCCTGGCCTCATACCGCGGCTTTGACACCTTGGGCGAAGTGACGGTGATTTTCACCGCCGGGGTGGCGGTCATGCTGCTGCTGGGGGGCCGCAAGGGCGACGACGCCGGGATCAAGACCGAACCGCCTGAAGACGACAACCGCGATGACGACGATGACGGCGGCGGCGGCGGCGGGAGCGCCGCATGAGGCACCATCGCGTCCTGCGCATTGTTTCCAAGCTGTTGATCCCTTTCATCATGCTGTTCGCCCTGTATGTACAGTTTCATGGCGATTTCGGACCCGGCGGCGGCTTTCAGGCCGGTGTCATTTTCGCCTCGGCGTTTATCCTTTATGGCCTGATATTCGGGATGGAAAATGCCCGCAAGGTCGCGCCGCCCGGCGTGGTGACCCGTCTGCTCGCCGCGGGAGTGCTGATCTACGCGGGCACCGGTTATGCCGGCCTTATCGGCGGCGCCAACTTCCTCGACTACAACGTCCTCGGCGCCACCCCGGTGGCCGGGCAGCACCTGGGTATTCTGGTGATCGAATTCGGCGTCGGCACGACGGTGGCGGCGGCCATGATCACGATATTTTTCCTGTTTGCCGGGCGGGAGCGCTAGATGTTTCAGGCGGTGCTGGATCACTATAATTACTGGATTGCCGTCATGTTGATGATGGTGGGTTTCTACACCGTTCTGGCGCGGGGCAATCTGGTTAAGAAACTGGTCGGCCTGAATATTTTCCAGACTTCGGTATTCCTGCTCTACATCTCCATGGGCAAGGTGACGGGCGGCACGGCGCCGATCCTCGATGACCGCTTCCAGGTTTATTCCAACCCGATCCCGCACGTGCTGATCCTGACCGCCATCGTGGTCGGCGTCGCGACCACGGCCCTAGGTTTGGCCCTGGTGGTGCGCATACGCGAAAGCTACGGCACCATCGAGGAAGACGAGTTGGACCTGATGGACGGCGAAACATGAACGCGCTGTTACCCCATCTGCCCGCCTTGCAGGTCGTCATCCCCCTGGCCGCGGCGCCATTGTGCCTGTTGGCGGGGCGGGGCGGACTGGCCTGGATCATCGCATTTCTGGCCGCCGCCTGCGCCACCGTGATTGCCGCCATTCTGGCCTATCAGACCCTGCACAATGGCCCTATCAGCTATGAAATGGGCGGCTGGGCGCCGCCCTGGGGCATCGAATATGTGGTCGATACGGCGAATGCGTTTATTCTTTTGCTGGTCGCCGGCATCGCCACCGTGGTCCTGCTGTTTTGTTATACCTCCGTCGGCAAGGAGATCAGGGCCGGCAGGGCGCACCTGTTCTATTGTATGTACATCCTGTGCCTGACCGGGCTGCTGGGCATCGCCATCACGGGTGATGCCTTCAACGTCTTTGTATTTTTAGAAATATCCTCGCTGTCCAGCTATGCCCTGATCGCCATGGGCGGCCAGCGCAAGGCGCTGACGGCGGCCTTCCAGTATCTGGTCATGGGCACCATTGGCGCGACCTTCTTTTTGATCGGCGTCGGGTTGCTGTACATGATGACCGGCACCCTGAACATGGCCGATTTGGCCGAGCGCATTCCAGCCATCAAGGACAGCCGCCCGGTGCTGGCCGCCTTCGCCTTCATCACCGTCGGCCTGGCCCTGAAGGCGGCCCTGTTCCCCCCTGCATCTGTGGCTGCCAAATGCCTACGCCTTCGCGCCGTCGGGGGTTTCCGCCTTCATGGCGGCGACGGCCACGAAGGTTTCGCTGTACGTTCTCCTGCGCTTTACCTTCACCCTGTTCGGGGCCGAAATCGCCTTCCGCGATCTGGCCCTCCATTCGGTGCTGCTGCCGCTGGCGGTCATCGCCATGTTCGCGGGTTCTTTCTCCGCCATATTCCAGCGTGACATCAAACGCATGCTGGCCTATTCCTCGGTGGCGCAGATCGGCTACATCACCCTGGCGATATCGCTCGCCTCCCATGCCGGCATACAGGCCGCCATGATCCACATCTTTAATCACGGCCTGATGAAGGCGGCCCTGTTCTGCGCCATGGGCTGCATCTTTTATCGTATCGGCTCCACGCGGATCGATCAGTTGGCCGGTCTGGGCCGGCAGATGCCCTGGACCTTCGCGGCCATCGTCGCCGGCTGCTTGAGCCTTCTGGGCGTGCCCCTGACCGCCGGGTTCATCTCCAAATGGTATCTGGTGCAGGCGGCATTGCAGTCCGATCTGTGGTGGCTGGTCCCCTTGATCGTATTAAGCTCCATGCTGGCGTTGATTTATGTCTGGCGCCTGGTGGAGGCGTTGTATTTCAAGGAACCGCCCGCCGGGCGGGAGGCCGTGGCGGAGGCGCCCCTGTCCATGTTGTTGCCGACGCTGTTGCTGGCCGGCGCCAACATCTATTTCGGCCTGGACACCCGCCTGCCGGTGGCCATGAGTGAAAGCGCGGCGACCCTGTTGTCGCGGGGGCAGATCTGGTGAGCGGCTGGCTGATCGCATTGGCCTTGGGCCTGCCGCTGTTCGCGGTTCCGTGGATCTGGTTCCTCGGTAAATCGCCCAATCAGCGGGAAGCCATTACGCTGGTCACCGCCGTGTCCCTGTTGGTGGTGGTGCTGGCGATCCTGCCTTTGGTTCTGGCCGGCCTGCCCGTGCGCCTGGAACTGTTGGCGCCGGTGCCTGGGTTGAGCCTGGCCTTCGCGGTGGAGCCATTGGGCATGATCTTCGCCTGCGTGGCCTCGTTTCTATGGATCGTCAATTCGCTGTTTTCCATCGGCTATATGCGAGCCAACCAGGAACCGCGGCAGACCCGGTTCTATGTCTGTTTCGCCATCGCCATCGCCGCCACCATGGGCCTGGCTTTCGCCGAAAACCTGTTCACCCTGTTCGTCTGCTACGAGGCGCTGACCCTATCGACCTACCCCCTGGTGACGCACCACAAGAACGATGAGGCGCGGCGCGCGGGGCGCACCTATCTCGGCATCTTGTTGGGCACCTCCGTCATGCTGCTGTTGCCGGCGATCATCGCCACCTGGGTGCTGACGGGCAGCATCAGTTTTACCCCCGGTGGCGTCATGGCCGGCAAGGTGGCGCCGATGATCGGCGGCGTCCTGTTGCTGCTGTACCTCTACGGCATCGGCAAGGCCGCCCTGATGCCCCTGCACCGTTGGCTGCCCGCGGCCATGGTGGCGCCAACGCCGGTCAGCGCCCTGTTGCATGCCGTGGCCGTGGTCAAGGCCGGGGTTTTCACCGTTGTAAAGGTCTTGGTCTATATCTTCGGCCTTGACTATCTGCGCGATCTGGCCATGGCCGACGTGGCCCTGTATCTGGCCGGTTTCACCATCCTCATGGCCTCCATCATCGCTCTGCGCCAGGACAATCTGAAACGCCGCCTGGCCTATTCCACGGTCAGCCAGCTTTCCTATGTCATTCTCGGGGCGTTGATCCTCTCGCCGCTTTCGACCATGGGCGCGGCGCTGCATATCGCCGTGCATGCCTTCGGGAAGATCACCTTGTTCATGGCGGCGGGCGCCATCTATACCGCCGCGCACAAGATCAATGTCAGCCAGTTGGACGGCATCGGGCGACGCATGCCCTGGACCATGGGAGCGTTCGCCATTGGCGCGATATCCATGATCGGGCTGCCGCCGGCGGCGGGTTTCCTGTCGAAATGGTACATGCTGCTGGGCGCCTGGCAGGTCGGGCAATGGTTCGCGGTGGTGGTCATCGTCGGCTCGACATTGCTGAACGCGGCTTATTTCCTGCCCATCATCCATGCCGCCTTCTTTAAACCCGAAATTCCCGGCGGTCCCGCCCATGAACATGGCGAGGCCCCCTGGCCGATTGTCGTGGCGTTGGTGGCCACGGCCTCGGCGACGATACTATTGTTTCTATTTCCCGGACCGGCGCTGGAACTGGCCAGCCTGTTGGTCAACCAGTAGGAAAGGGCGGGATGATGAACCATATGCCTTGGTTGGAGCAGGCGGAGAAGATTGGCGATACTTTGCCGAGGCGGAGGATATGACATGACCGAAGCACCCTCGAACGACCACGCCCAGGATAAGAACGACGGCAAGCGCTATTGGCTCGACGACATGGGCAACGTTTACAAGCTGTTCTGGGCCCTTGTCGTGGTCTGCGCGCTGGTGTTGCTGTCGGACGCATTTTACGAAAAGCACGTGACTTACGCCTTCGAGAGCTGGTTCGGGTTTTTCGGCCTGTTCGGATTTTTCCTATCTTTCGCACTGGTGCTGACGGCGCGCGGATTGCGCAAGTTCCTGATGCGCGACGAGGATTATTATGACCGCTGAATTCCCACCCGGTCTGCTGCTGATCGGCGGCGCCTTTCTGGCGCCTTTCATCAAGGGGAATCTGCGCTCGATCTTCATGCTTGCCCTGCCGCTGCTGGGCATCTGGCAATTGACGATGTTGGAGCCGGGCACGTTCGGGGCCATGTCGGCTTTTGGTTTCGAGCAGACCCACGTGCGCATCGACAAATTGAGCCTTTTGTTCGGCTATATTTTCTACATCGCGGCGGCCCTGGGCATTTTGTTCGCCTGGCACCGCGACGACCGCCTGGAACAGGCCACGGCCCTGGTCTATGTGGGCGCGGCCATCGGCGCGGTCTTCGCCGGCGACCTGATAACCTTGTTCTTCTATTGGGAATTGGCGGCGATCTCGGCGGTATTCCTGATCTGGGCTGGAAGGACCAACCGGTCCGGCGGTGCCGGGTTCCGAAGTCTGATCATCTATATGTTGTCGGGCATATTGTTGCTGACGGGCGTTGCCATGCGGGCCATCGAAACCGGCTCGGTCGCCTTCAACAACATCGGTCTGGACAGTCCCGGCGGCACGCTCATCCTGCTTGCCTTCGGCATTAAATGCGCCTTCCCGCTGCTTCACAACTGGCTGCAAGACGCCTATCCGGAAGCTTCGGTCACGGGCACGGTGTTCCTCAGCGCCTTTACCACGAAACTGGCCGTGTACGCTCTGGCGCGCGGTTACGCGGGCACCGAAATTCTGATCTGGATCGGCGCGGCCATGGCCGCATTCCCCATATTCTACGCGGTGATCGAGAACGATTTGCGCCGGGTTCTGGCCTATAGCCTCAACAACCAGTTGGGATTCATGGTGGCGGGTATCGGCATCGGCACCACGCTTGCCATCAACGGGGCGGTCAGCCACGCCTTCGCCCACATTATTTATAAATCGCTTTTATTCATGTCCATGGGGGCGGTGCTTTACCGGACGGGTACCATCAAGGGCTCGGAACTTGGTGGACTTTACAAGAGCATGCCATGGACCACCGGCTTTTGCATCGTCGGCGCTGCTTCCATTTCCGCCTTTCCGCTGTTCAGCGGCTTCGTGACCAAATCCATGATTCTGACCGCCGCCGCCGAAGAAGGCTATATGATTCCCTTTCTGGTCCTGCTGTTCGCGTCCGCCGGGGTATTCCATCATTCCGGCATCAAAATCCCATACTTCGCCTTTTTCGCCCATGATTCCGGCAAGCGGCCCAAGGAAGCTCCCCTTAACATGCTCCTGGCCATGGGTCTCGCGGCGTTCCTCTGCATTGCCATCGGCGTCTATCCGCAGCCGCTGTATGCGCTGCTGCCCTTCGCCGTGGATTACACGCCTTATACGACAACGCATGTGGTCACCACGCTTCAGCTTCTGCTTTTTTCCGGCCTCGCCTTCGCGGTCTTGCAAAGGACCGGTCTCTACCCTCCGGAACTGCGTTCCACGGTTCTCGATTTCGATTTCAGTTACCGCTGGCTCGCGCCCCGGATAGCCGGCTGGCTCATGTCCGCCGTCGAGCGCGCCTGGATGACGGTGGCAAACGCTTCACTGCTGCTGCTAAGTGGCCTGATCGCCCTGACCTTCAGATATTTTGGGCCGCATGGCCTGTTCGCACGCACCCAAACGATCCGTTTCTCGTTGAGCGTCATTATTATCCTGCTGGCGATTTTTCTCATGATCTTCTTCGCGCGCCGATGACCGCTATTTCCGGGGTGACGCCGGCAAGCGCCTCGGGCGATTGGTCAACCCCATCTTCCCCACCCACGGCATCCTGGCGCGGACCTGGCCCACGGGCGGCACGGCCCTCCGGACCGCCGCGTTATTGGCCGTGCCGTTGGCGGATTTAGGCCATGTTCGGGATTGAAATGATCGATCAGGGTCGCGACGGCGGCCCGGCGCTTATGCGCCGCCCGCGCGGAGCGGTGCGCTCTTGCGCACAAGCGTGAGCGAAGAGAGCCAGGCCCGAATAATTCAATCCCAAAAATGCTCTAAGCGTTGGAAATACGGCACGACACCTGCAAGCTGACTTGGCCATTGCCGGATAGTTTGTCGTAGTTCAAACGCTCTTTCTTGGCTTGCTTGCGAAAGATGGCTTCCAGTTGATCACGGACGCCGGGCTCCAGATCCTCTGCATCCAAGGTTATCGTCATGGGCAGCTTGCTCACGCGTTTCGCGGGCCGTTTCGCGGGCGTTCGCTTCGGCTTCTTGCCGCCATTGCCAAAGACATCGTCCCAGCCCGAACGGTAATCATCGGTCGAGACGGAGGAGAAATAACTGATGGGCCGGCTGGATGTATCGGACTTGCCGCCGCCCCCACCGCCACTGCCCGCATCGCCACTTGTCTCGGTGCCGGACTCCTTGCTTGACGCCGAGGCTTCGGAGGCTTTCGTTTCCGTCTTTGTCGTTTCCGTCTTTGCCGCTTCGGTCTTTGTTGCTTCCGTCTTTGTCGATGCGCTTTCGGATTTTTTTGTATCCGTCTTCGGTTTCGTCGCCATAATTGTCTACTTACCAATTCCTGTATTAAGTGCCTTGGGGCCAACCGACCCCGTTTATCAATATTGCCATGGTTTTCTCAAGCAAAATTTTGCGCCGCCCGTTGACCCAAACCGTCAATCTACATTGGTCCCGCCGCAAGCCACTATCGCAATCTCTCGCCAGGACCGCCTGAATGAATTGGTTTTGCGGTGACGGCGGCGCGGAATAGCGGCCAGGTAATCAGATATTCGGAAATGCAGCTATGTTTCCCGGTTCGTTTCAGCAAACAAATGCCTAATACCAAGGTGCGATGATAAAGACTCATATAGACGCATTACGAAGTCTTTCGGGTAGGAGCGTGTTGCGCCGTGGTACCAGTACCACAAGCGGCGCGCGACACCGCCAAAAGTCTTCGTAATGCGCCGAATTCGGTCGTTTCAGGGGGCCCTCGGCGGCGTCGTGAAACCTTGAAGGTACTGGCACCGTCGGCGGTTCCACTTCTACCCGAGGGGCCCCTGAAACGATCTATATGGGTCTTTATCA
>JAYGEB010000401.1:0-7769 GCA_046582595.1 Alphaproteobacteria bacterium
GGCGCAAACGCTGCAGGGCGCGCCACAGATTTTCCGCCATGGCCTCGGTCTTGGGTGGAAAAAACTCGAACGAGACCGAAAGCGGCCCCATTGACCGGGACGAAAATACGCGATTATCGGGCCCGGTGGGTGTCACGACGGCGCATCCTCCTGCCGCACGGCAAGCCAAATCAAAACGGTCAGTTGGCCGCCGGCCAATTCCATCGGCGCCCGCGTCCGCATCCGGGCCGCCGCGCACCAGGCGTCCATCTGCTCCGGCTCGAAGCCAAGCCAACGGTGCTGGTGCTCGGCGCGGAGAAATTCCTGATCATGAGTGGCGAAATCAACCACCAGAAGGCGGCCGCCTGGGCGCAGGGTTTGGGCCGCCTCGGCGATGACGGAGCCAGGCTCCTCGGCGTAGTGCAGCACCTGATGCAGCACCACCACATCGAATTCATTGACCGGCAATTGCAAATTATACATATCGCCATGGCGAACCTGGCAATGACGATGGCCGGCCTGTTCCAGCTTGGCGCGAGCCACTTGCAGCATCTCGTGGGACAAATCGATGCCCGTGCCGCGGTTTATGAAGGGGGCGAAAACTTCGAGGATGCGCCCCGTGCCGGTGCCGATATCGAGAAAATCGTTGATCGGGCGGTCACCGATGGCTTTCCGCAACGCCGCCTCGACCTCTTGCTCGGGCACGTAGAGGGAACGGATTTCGTCCCACCGCTCGGCGTTGGCGCGGAAATATTCCGCCGCCGCCGCCGCTCTGGTCCGCTTGATCCCGGCCAATCGGCTCAGGTCCCGGGCCAAGACGTCATCTTGTTCGGGCACCAGATCGACCAGGGTGCGGGCCAGATGGGCGCAATCCGAGGTATCCGCCAAACGGTAATAGGCCCAGGTTCCTTCCCGGTGCCGCTCCAACAAACCAGCTTCACACAGCAACTTCAAATGGCGGGAGACCCGTGGCTGGCTCTGCCCCAGAATTTGCGTCAACTCCGTCACCGTTAGTTCCGCATGGGCGCACAACGCCAACAGACGCAATCGTGTCGACTCCGCCGCGGCGCGCAGTCCTTGCAGCAACAATTCCATCATCCGGGTCCACTTGCCGGCACGCACCGCGCGCAGTCAAATCGTATTCATTACATAAAGATATTTTTATATATATAGATTATTAAGATAATGTAAAGGACACAGACAAAATGGGCCTGCCATCACATGATGACAAGCCCGTTGATGATACGCCGGCCGGCTTTGGGCCCGGCCGATGATTGGCCCTAGAGCATGTTCTCCTTAAACATGCTCGGACTCTTAAGAAAAGAGCAATTGAACCAATCACTTAAGTCGCGAAAGCGACTCCGATTAATTGATAATTGCTCTTGTGCGCAAGAGCGCACCGCTCCGCGCGGGCGGCGCATAAGCGCCAGGCCGCCGTCGCGACCTTGATCGACCATTTCAATCCCGAAAATGGTCTGGAGCATTTTCAACTTTCATCGAGGCTCCGGGCGACCCGCTCCACCGGCCCGTCCAGGGCCGCCACGCCGGCGCGGATGCGGGGGATCAGTTCGCGGCCATAATCGGTCACGTCGTTCAGGGGATCGAAGCCGCGCAGGAGGAAACCGCCAATGCCGATCCTGTAATATTCCAGGCAGGCATCGGCCACCTGTTCCGCCGTCCCCACCAGGCAAGTGGTATTGCCCCGCGCGCCATAGGCCGCCGCCAGGGGCATCCATAGGCGTTCGTCATAAAGATCGGCCTTCGCCGCCAGGGCCAGGATACGCGCGCCGGAGTGATCCTTGGCCAGTGGCGGGCCGAATTCAGCAACTTCCCGTTTCACCTGTTCCAGAATATGGGCGGCTTTGTCCCAGGCCGCGCCCTCGGTCTCGGCGATGATCGGCCGCACGGACATGTTGAAGCGGGGTTCGCGGCCATGTTCCGCCGCCCGGACCTGGAAATCGGCCATGCGCGCCGCCATGGTCTCCCGCGGTTCGGCGAACATGGCGAAGACATCGCAATGTTGGGCCCCCATGACCAGGGCGCCCTCGGACGAGCCGCCGAAATAAACCACCGGATGGGGCTGTTGCAGGGGCAGGATATCCGTGCGGGCGCCGCGCACGGTGTAGAACTCGCCCTCGAATTCAAATGGTCCCGGCCCGGCCCAGGCCCGGTGCATGATGTCGAGATATTCCGCCGCCCGGCGGTAGCGGTCGGGCTTTTCCAGCGGATCGCCGTCCATCATGTTTTCCTTGTCCGAGACGCCGGCGATGATGTGAATGGCCAGGCGGCCGTTCCAAAGCTGGTCGAAGGTGGCGAATTTCCGCGCCATCAAGGTCGGCGCCACGAATCCGGGCCGATGGGCGATCAAATAACCCAGACGCTCCGTATGGGCGGCGGCATGGCTGGCCACGCCAAGCCCCTCGGCGGATTGCGAGGTGTATCCCACCAGGACCAGGTCATAATCAGCCTGTTCGTGGGCCTGGGCGAAGTTCCGCAAATATTCGGCCGAGATGCCGCCCGTGATAATATGCACGGTGGCGTCATTGGAGGGCGGCGTGACCCCGATCATGCCGATGATCTTGACAGGCATGGGTGTTTCCCCGTGAGTTGCATCCGTCCCCTATTCGACCGCAAATCCAGACGATTTCAAAGGCTAAATGTATCCTTTCCCTCTGCCGCCTTGCACGCGTTCCCGCTCCGGCCTAATTTGAGATGCCACCATATGGTTGCCGGGAGTATATGCATGTCCGACCCACGTTACCGACTGATCGGCTCGGGCGGCTCGCCCTATTCCATGAAACTGCGCGCCATCATGCGCTATCGCCATATTCCCCATGATTGGATCCACCGAACCACGCGGAACCGCGCGGCGACGGCGCATGTGAAGCCCAATTTGATGCCCTTGCTGCGCTATCCCGGCGAAGACCGCTACCGGGTCGATTCCACGCCGCTGGCCTATGAACTGGAGGCCCGCCACCCAGGTTACCGTTCCATCATCCCCGACGATCCGGGGCATGCCTTCCTGAGCCATCTGTTGGAAGACATGGCGGATGAGTGGCTGACCAAGGCCATGTTCCATTACCGCTGGCACTACGCCGCCGACATCGACTACGCCTCGCATTGGATCGCCGACGACGCCTACCCCGACAGCCGCGGGCCAGAGCGGGACGCCATGGCCAGGCAATTCGCCGAGCGGCAGATCAGCCGCATGGCCATCGTCGGCTGCACGCCCGGCAACCTCGCCGTGATCGAGGACAGCTTTCACCGCATCCTGGCCCTTTTGGAAAGCCGGGTTGGCATGTACGACTTTTTATTCGGCAGCCGGCCCAGCCTGGCGGATTTTGGCATCTTCGGGCAGTTGAAGCCGCTCTCGACCGACCCCACGCCCCTGGCCATCATGCGGCTGGAGGCCATGAAGACGGAAAGCTGGGTGCGTCAGCTCGATGACGCCTCGGGCATTGAAGGCGAATGGCTGGATCCGGGCCAGGACCTGCCGGGCGCCACCCTGGGACTGTTGCGGCTGACCGGCGAATATTACCTCCCCTACCTGCTGGCCAATGCCGCCGCCGCCGAGCGCGGCGAGGCAACGTTTTCCCTGACTTTTACCGCTGGGCCGTACAGCCAGGGGACCTTCAACTATCAGGTCAAATGCCTGATGGAATTGCGCCGCCGGTTCGCCGAACTCGATGGCGAACCGGCGGAACGCACCCGCGCCATACTGCAACGGGCCGGCTGTATCGAGGCCCTGGCCCGCTAGACGGCTCCGTTTGCTTGCCCTATCCGGCCGGAACGGCTAGATAGGGAGCAATAATTCAATTCAGAGGAGACGCCCGTGGCGGTTATTAAAGTACAGTCCGAGATTACCGGTAAAGTCTGGGCCATCGAAGCCAAAATTGGCGACAGCCTGGAAGAAGAAGACACCATCATCGTGCTGGAATCCATGAAGATGGAAATCCCCGTGGTGGCGCCCCAGGGCGGCATTTTGAAGGAAATTTTGGTGGCGGGAGGCGATGCGGTGACCGAGGGTCAGGACATCGCCATCATGGAAGGCTAAACCTCATGAGCGAACAACGGACCAAAGCCCCGGAAACACCAATGTTCAATCCGTTCTCGCCGGATTTTCTGCGCAACCCCTATCCCGCGTTCCGGCAATTGCGTGACACGGCGCCGATCATGCGGACCGAAATGGGTTTCTGGGTCGCCTCGCGCCATGAAGACGTGACCGCGATCCTGCGCGACAAACGTTTCGGCAAGGGCTTCGTGGAACGGACCGAACGGAACCATGGCGCCGACGTTTGGGAACAGCCGGTCTATGCCTCCATGCGTAATTGGATGCTGGTCATGGACCCGCCGGATCACGGCCGCTTGCGCGGCTTGGTGGCCCGCGCCTTCGCGCCGCGGCATCTCACCGCCCTGCGCCCGCGCATACAGCAACTGGTGGATGACAGCCTGGATGCCGTTCAGGACAAGAACGGAATGGAGTTTATCTCGGAATTCGCCCATCCCCTGCCCGTGCATGTGATCTGCGATATGTTGGGCATCCCGGAGGAGGATCGGGATCAGTTCTTTGAAGGCTCCCGCATGGCGGGACGCCTGATCGACCCCACGCCCATGACGCCGGACGAACTGCGGCAGGTCAATGAAGGTCATTTGCAGCAGGTCGCCTATTTCAAGAGCCTGCTGGAGCGCCGGCGCCAGGACCCCGGCGACGACATCATAACGGAATTGCTGAGCGCGGCGGACGATGGCGACAAGCTGAGCGATGACGAATTGATCGGCAACATCATCCTGCTGTTTGGCGCCGGGCACGAAACCACGGTGAACATGCTGGGCAACGGCCTGCTGGCGCTGCTTTCAAACCGGGCGGAGTGGGAGAAGCTGCTGGCCGATCCATCGCTGGTGCCGAACGCGGTCGAGGAAATATTGCGCTTCGACTCCTCCGTCCAGATGACCGGCAGAATGGCCTTCGAGGACGTGGAAATCGGCGGCGTCACCATTCCCAAGGGCGAGCAGGTTTTGAACCTGTTGGGCGCCGCCAACCGGGATCCCGACCGCTTTGACGACGCCGAGGAATTCAAGGTCGACCGCCATGACGTACAGCCGACCTCGTTCGGCGGCGGCATCCATCATTGCCTGGGCGCGCCCCTGGCCCGCATGGAGGGCGAGATCGCCCTGGCCACGCTGATCAAACGCCTGCCGAACCTAACGCTGGCCAATGACGACCCGGACTGGCGCCTGACCTTCACCCTGCGCGGCCTGATGACGCTGCCCGTGACCTGGTAGGACGCGGGAGGGACCGGGGGAGATGTACATCGCCATGAACCGTTTCCGCGTGGCCAAGGGCGCGGAGGGCGATTTCGAACGCATGTGGGCCGAACGCGACACCCATCTGCGCGAGGTGCCGGGCTTCATGGAGTTTCATCTGCTGCGCGGCCCAGCGGCCGAGGATCACACCCTCTATGCCTCTCACACGTGCTGGCAAAGCCAGGGCGATTTCGAGGCCTGGACCAAGTCCGATGCCTTCCGCAAGGCCCACGCGGGCGCCGCCAAAAAAAGCCAGGGCCAAAAGAGCCTTTATCTGGGCCCGCCCCAATTCGAAGGTTTCGAAGCCGTCCAGACGGTCGCGCGGGATATTCCATCAACGGCCAAGGCTCCCTGAAATAGGGGTACACGTAACAAGTACCTGTCCCCCTTTTCACCCCAGACGGCGATGATTGGTCAGGCGGAGCATTGTGGGGACATGTACTTGTTACGTGTCCCCATAATGCGGTCAGCCGCCGCAAACCGCTAATTCAACTGCCGGGCCTGGTGCGGGCTGTCCAATGAAAAGGCCGGGATCTCGACGTCGAAATGGGCCTCGCCGGGACCGATCATGCCGTAGGTTCCCACCATCAACCCCGACGGCGTTCTGAGTGGGCAGCCGGAGGTATATTGAAAACTTTCCCCCGGCGCCAACACGGGCTGTTCGCCGACCACGCCGGGGCCCTGCACTTCCTCCACATGGCCGGCGGCATTGGTGATAATCCAATGGCGGTTCAACAGTTGCACGGTCTCGCTGCCGCCGTTCTCGATGTCGATGGTGTACAGCCAGAAATACTGATCCGCCGCCGGATCCGACTGTTCGGCCAGGAATTGCGGTTCAACCCGCACCGTTATGTCCCGCGTCGTCGCCGTGTACATCACCCATTCCCCCATTCGGACCCGCTGGCTAAAGCATTTCAAGGTTGACTGGAAATGCTCTAAAGAGTTAGCCCCCATTGGGGCGTCTGACAAGGCGGTATTTCATTCCCCCGCGCTGGGTCATGCCGCCAGCGAGCGTGTCCGGCATGGTCTTGACGCTGTGAAAGAACCGGGCAGAATGGCGGCGGCGAAATGATTGGGTAATTGCGTGTCTTTCCAGCTTTCCGACGAACAGCGTCTGGTTCAAGACAGTATCCGCCGTTTGGCGACGGACAAGGTGGCGCCGCGCGCCGCGGCCATCGATGCGGACGCGGTCTATCCCCAGGATATGTTCGATCTGCTGCGGGATATGGGTCTTTTCACCCTGCCCTTTCCCACCGAATATGGCGGCCAGTTTGGTGGCGGTGGCGGCGGCATGCTTTCGGCTTGCGTGGCGGTGGAGGAGCTGTGCCGGGTTTGCTACAACACCGCCTATCTGCTGGTCGTGCAATGGGTGCCCTTCGGGGCCATTCTGGCGGGCGGCAGCCAGGCCCAGAAAGACCGCTTTCTGCCCGGCCTGGCCAGTGGCGAACTACGCGGCGCCATTTCTACCACGGAGGCGCAAAGCGGCTCGGACGTGGCCGGCATCCGCACCAGGGCGGCCCGGGTATCGGGCGGCTATTGCCTGAACGGCGCCAAGATCTGGTGCACCAATTCCTCCGTGGCGGATTTCATTCTGGTCGCGGCGCGCATCGAGGGGGGCGGCGAGACGGCGAAGCGCGGCGCCCTGAACCTCTTTATCGTGGCGCGGGACGCGCCGGGCTTCACCATCGGGGCGGCGGAGAACAAGATGGGCGCCCGCGGCATCCCCTCCTGCCCGCTGTTCCTGGACGATGTTTTCGTCCGCGAGGAAAGCCGCCTCGGAGCCGAGGGCCTGGGCTTCAAGATTGTCATGGAGGCCTTCAACCAATCCCGCCCCATCATCGGCGCCCGTGGCGTCGGCCTGGCCCAGGGCGCCATGGACCTGGCCGTCGATTTCGTGCGCCAGCGCGCCGCCTTCGGCCAACAGGTCAGCGATTTCCAGGGCGTGCGCTGGATGCTCGCCGACATGGCGATCCAGACCGAGGCGGCGCGCGGCCTGGTCTACCGCGCCGCCGCGATGGTGGACGAGGGCGTCTCGGGCGCCGAACTGGCCCAGGCCGCGGCCATCGCCAAGGCCCAGGCCACGGATACGGCCATGGCCGTGGCCACGGATGCGGTGCAATTGTTCGGCGCCGCCGGCATCTCCAATGACTATCCCATCAACCGCTATTTCCGCGACGCCAAGGTGCTGCAAATCGTCGAGGGCACCAACCAGATCCAACGCAACATCATCGCCAACAACCTGATTGGCCGAAGCACATAATCGATTGAGGAAGCAGACATGAGCAACTTGGAAATCGTCGGCCTGGGCTTTTACTACGAAGACCTGCCATTGGGCCGCACCTTCAAGACCATCGGCCGTACTGTGACGGAACCCGATATCGTCAATTTCATCAACGCCACCGGCATGACGGAGGTGATTTTCACGGACATGGATTTCGTGGCCGGGGAATCCGATATAAAGGGCCGCGTGGCGCCCGGCGCGCTGG
>JAYGEB010000403.1:0-5130 GCA_046582595.1 Alphaproteobacteria bacterium
GGCCGCGTAGGCTGAAATGCTGTATTTCGCCCCCTGGAAGGTTACCCTGGTCGTTGTTCTGTGTCTGGCCGGCCTGATCTTCACCATCCCCAATTTCCTCTCCAAACAGACGGCGGAGGGGCTGCCCGACTGGCTGCCCCATAAGCAGGTCAACCTGGGCCTTGATCTGCAAGGCGGCTCGCACCTGTTGCTGGAGGTCGAGGCCGGCGTGGTGGTGCGCGAGCGCTTGGTGGCATTGGAGCAATCGATCCGCGAAGCGCTTCGGCCGACAAAAACCCGGAAACGAATCTTTTACCGGGATCTCGGGGTACGTGGAAACGCGGTAAACCTCACCATCCGCAGGCCCGAGCAAGTCGATCTGGCGGTGGCGGAAATCAAGCAATTGTCGGTGCCGGTGCAAGGCAATATTTCCGGCGTGCCGGGGGCGCGGGATATTGAGATTTCGGTCGAAAATGGCAATCGGATCAGCGTTACCTTGACGGAAGAAGCCATTCTGGAACGCCGCCGCAAAGCCATTGAACAATCCATCGAGATCGTGCGCCGGCGGATCGATGAACTGGGCACGCGGGAGCCGACCATCCAGCGCCAGGGCGAGGAGCGCATTCTGGTCCAGGTGCCGGGCCTGCAAGATCCCGAGCGCCTGAAGGATATCCTGGGCAAGACCGCTAAAATGGTTTTCCGTCTGGTCGATCTGACCACCACGGCGGGCGAAATTTTGGCCGGCGGACGGGTGCCTCCCGGTTCCGAATTGCTGGAATCGGACGAACGCAATCCCGACGGCAGCCCGGCCGATATGTATGTGGTGCGCAAGCGGGTCATGGTCAGCGGCGATACCCTGGTGGATTCGGCATCAACCTTTCAGGACAACATGCCCGTTGTTTCCTTCCGCTTTGACAGTGTCGGGGCCAAACGGTTCGGCGACGCGACGCTCAAGAACGTGGGCAAACCCTTTGCCATCGTGCTGGACAAACGGGTGATCAGCGCGCCGGTGATCCGCGAACCGATCCTGGGCGGTACCGGTATCATCAGCGGTAATTTCTCCGTGCAGGAAGTCCAAGACCTCTCATTGCTGTTGCGCGCCGGCGCCTTGCCCGCGCCCCTGAAAATTCTGGAGGAGCGCACCGTGGGCCCGTCCCTGGGCGCCGATAGCGTGGCCGCCGGCAAGATCGCCAGCATCATCGCCTTTATCACCGTCATGGTCTTCATGGTGTTGGCCTATGGCCTGTTCGGCCTGGCCGCCGATATCGCGCTGTTGATCAACCTGTTCATGATCATCGGGGCGCTGTCGATCCTGCAGGCCACCCTGACCTTGCCGGGTATCGCCGGCATCGTGCTGACCATCGGCATGGCGGTCGATGCCAACGTGCTGGTGTTTGAGCGCATCCGCGAAGAGATCCGTACCGGCAAGACGCCGTTCGCGGCCATGGAGGCGGGTTATCGGCGCGCCCTGGGCACCATCCTGGATGCCAATTTCACCACCTTGATCGCTGCCGTGATCCTGTTCGTCATGGGTTCGGGACCGATCAAGGGATTTGCCGTGACCTTGGGCATCGGCATTATCACCTCCGTCTTCACGGCGGTGGTGGTGACCCGACTGATGCTGGTTATCTGGCTGCGGCGGACCCGTCCCGCCGCCTTGCCGATTTAGGGGATTACAGATGTTTCAGATCAAGCTGGTCCCCGAGAAAACCGCCATTCCCTTTGTCAATTGGCGCAAGCCGGCCATGGCCTGTTCGGCGGCGCTGGTGCTGTTGTCGCTGGTCCTGACCTTTACGCCGGGATTGAATTTCGGCATCGACTTCCGCGGCGGCATTCTGATCGAGGTGCAGACGACGGGCCCGGCGAATTTGAGCGATATGCGGTCCAATCTGGGCGGCCTGGGCCTGGGCGAGGTTACCCTGCAGGAATTCGGCGCCGCAGACACGGTTTTGATCCGGATCGAAAAACAGCCCGGCGACGCCGCCGCCCAGCAGGCGGCTGTTTCAAAAGTCCGCGGCGCCCTGGGCGGCGGCGTCGATTATCGGCGCACGGAATTCGTCGGCCCCAAGGTCAGCGGCGAATTGATCGAGGCCGGCGCCATTGCCATCGTCCTGGCCGTGCTCCTGATGCTGATCTACATCTGGTTCCGCTTCGAATGGCATTTCGGCGTCGGCGCCGTGGTGGCCCTGGTGCATGACGTGGCGCTGTCGATCGGTATGTTCGCGGCGACCCAGATGGAGTTTAATCTCTCCACCATCGCCGCCCTGCTGACCATCGTCGGTTACTCCATAAACGATACCGTCGTGGTCTATGACCGGGTGCGGGAAAACCTGCGCAAGTACAAGGCCAAGAGTCTGCCGGATGTCCTAAACCTGGCCATCAACGACACCCTCGCGCGCACCACCATGACCTCCGTCACCACGTTGCTGGCCCTGGTCGTGTTGTTCGCATTCGGCGGCGCGGTGATCCAGGGCTTTGTCTTCGCCATGATCTGGGGCGTTATCGTCGGCACCTATTCCTCCATATTTATCGCGGCGCCTCTGCTGATCGTGCTTGGCCTGGGCGACCGGCACCGAAAAGGCGAAGACCGGAGCGACGATAAGCGCGTGGCGAAGTCCGCCAACTAAGTTCGCGGCCTGATGAGAAGGCGTAATATTCATGGGTTACGCTTTGGCGAAGCGGTTCATAAGGCCATTCCCGCGAAAGCGGGAATCCGGGGCGGGCATGGATTCCCGCTTTCGCGGGAACGACAAGGTTGTTGTCTGGGCTGAATATCACTATTCCGGCCGCTATCAGATCTATTGCGCTGGCAACTAGGCCATGGATATAACGCCCCCCGTCGCCGTTGGCCGGCAACTGATCCAGGGTTATGGCGGCGGCGGTTTCCGGATCTCGCGCGCGCGCCATAAAGGCTCGATCCTGGTGTTGCCGGGCCGGACATTGGCCTGGTCCGTCGATGATATCCAAAACCTCACGGTCGATGACCTGACGCCGGTCCGTGACGCCACGGAGCCGGTGGGCGTGTTGTTGCTGGGCTGTGGCGAGAGGGGCGGTTTGATCGAGCCGGGACTGCGGGCCCAGGTGCGGGAATGGGGCGTGGTGATCGAGGCCATGGGCACGGGCGCGGCCTGCCGCACGTATAATGTCCTGCTGAGTGAAGACCGGGAGGTCGCCGCCGCCCTGATCGCCATCGATTGAAGACCGCAAATGTTTAGTTACTGGATTCCCATCACCATTTTTGCCGCCTTCATGCAGAACCTACGCTCGGCCCTGCAAAAATACATCAAGGGGCGGCTGTCCACCGGGGGCGCGGCCTATGTCCGTTTCCTCTATGCCCTGCCCCTGGCGCTGGCGTTGCTGGCCGTGCTGGTGACGCAGTTTGGTTACGCGCTGCCCGCCGTCAACAGCAAATTTCTGATCTATTGCCTAGCCGGCAGCCTGAGCCAGATCCTTTTTACCTTCATCCTGCTCTACCTGTTCACCCTGCGCAATTTCGCCGTGGGCACGACCTTTTCCAAGACCGAGATCCTGCAGATCGCTATCCTGGGGCTGATCCTGCTGGGCGATGAAGTCAGCCCCTTTGGCATCGCCGCCATCGCGGTCGGCATGAGCGGCGTGGTTATTCTGTCCATGGCGCAAACCTCGGTCACCTGGGCCAACCTAGGCGCCAGTCTGTTTGAGAAATCCACCCTTGTCGGCCTGGTCTGCGGCGCCTTTCTGGGCGCCTCCGTGGTCTTCTTCCGGGGCGCCACCCTGGCGCTGGAGGACGGCGACGTGTTGATCCGCGCCTCCTTCTCCCTGACCGTGGCCCTGGTCATGCAAACGATCATGCTGGGCGCCTACCTGCTGCTGCGCGAGCCGGGGCAAATTGGCTTGGTGTTCCGCCACCGGAAGCCGGCCTCCGCCGTGGGCATCGCCGGTTTTCTGGGCTCCATCGGCTGGTTCACCGCCTTCACCCTGCAAAACGCGGCTTATGTGCGCGCGGTGGGCCAGATCGAGCTGATCTTCCCCTTTATCGCCTCCATTCTGTTCTTCAAGGAAAAGACCTCGCCAATGGAACTGGGCGGCGTCGCCCTGATCCTGGTCGCCATCGTCGCGATCGTTCTGACCGGTTAGGGCATCGCGTCCAAGAAATGTCGAAACAATATACACACTGATCTCGGCCGCCCGTGGACCGACGCCGACAATTGGGCACATCGTCAATTGGCGTCCAGTGCTTTACCAACGGTTTCAATCAGAACATCTATGCCTATTGGCTTGTGGAGGACCGAGAAGACATTCAATCCGGAGCGCTCGACGTCATGCCGACCGGAGCCATGACCCGTGACAAGTATGAACCTGAGCTTGCGGGACACGGTCTTCGAGGCCTCATGGATCAAATCCGTGCCCAACCGTCCCGGCATGCGAAGGTCGGTAACAATAATTTCAATTTCCGCATGTGTCGAGATTGCAGCCAAGGCTTCGTCCACGGAGCCTGCCCCCAGGACACTCAGCCCTTCATCGGACAAAGCATCAATCATTTCTTCAAGAATCTCGTTTTCATCATCAACAACGAGGACACTCGGTTGCCGCGAAACATCGGTTCCAATCATCATGCGGCTCCCTCGACATATTCCGCGGCGCTTGCCATTGGTAAGGTGATTTTGAACTCGGCCCCTTCGTCGATATTCGCGGCTTCAATCATTCCATCCATATCTCGGATGATACCGTAACTCACCGACAGCCCCAGGCCCGTGCCCTTGCCCATCTCTTTCGTGGTGAAGAATGGCTCGAAAATGCGATCGATGTTGTCTTTGGGAATGCCGCCCCCGGTATCACGGGTGGTGATTTCGTTGGCGCCGTCTTTGGCGCTTTTCAGCGCGATGTGAATTTGCTTTTTGCCCTCCGCTCCTTCCATGGCGTCACGGGCATTGCCAAGCAGATTCAAAAATACCTGCTCAAGCTGAACCTGATGCCCAGTCACGTTGGAGAGGTTTTCTTCCGACCGCACGTCGATCTCGACCTCCTCGAGCCGGAGTTGTTCGCCCATCAGGTCCAAGGCGCCATTAACGGCTGCAAGGACACATATGGGCTGGGCCGCTTCCGTGGCGCGGCGGCCAAACATCCGCATGTGGTCGATGATTTTCGCGGCCCGTTCCGTCTGCGCGCTTA
>JAYGEB010000470.1:0-3709 GCA_046582595.1 Alphaproteobacteria bacterium
CGAATTCGCTGACGGTGAGATCGAAGCGCATGCGCGGCGACAGGCCATGCACCGTGGCGCAACGGATGGCGGTGGGGCAAAAACGGTCATTGGCCAGATTGGTGGCGATAAGGCGTTGCTCGAAAGCCACCTTCAGTTCCGCATAGAGCGAGATCGGCGCCAGGGGCGAGGTCTCGTCAACGTAACTCTCACCATCCGCCATGCGGCCATAATTGCTGCAGGTGGAGGCAAAGATAAAGCGGAGGACGCCATGCCGGCGCGCGGCCGCCAACAGCTTTACCGAAGCCGTTCCGTTGACCTTGGCGGCTAAATCGGGCTGTTTGGCGCAGGCCGGGTCGCCGACAATGGCGGCCAGATGCACCACCGCATCGAAGGCGTCCTCGGCGAACAAGGTCTCCAATAGACCGTCATCGGTAATGTCGCCGTGTTGGAAGGTGAAGCCGGGATGGTGCCGCAAGCCCAACAGCGCCTCGCCGCCGAAACTCAAATTGTCGATCACGGTGACGCCATGGCCCCGGTCCAAAAGCAGATGGCTCAACGTGCTGCCCACGTAACCGGCCCCGCCCGTGACCAGGACGTTCAACGGCATGTTGGACCCGCCGCCAGTTCGAACCGCGCCCCGATTGGGAATGAAATTTTGGTGCTTTCAATTTCGGTCAAAAGAATGGTCGAATCTCCGGTCTTTACCCGGATGCCGCCGTCTTCCCGCCCGACCACTTCGCCAGGCGTGGCGATGTAGGCCGGCCAGGCGGTTTCATACCGCGCCCGCCACAGGGTGATCCGCTCACCCGCCATTCGGGCGCGGGCGCCGGGGCCGGGAGCGGTAATGGCGCGGATCTTGTCGTAGATGTAGAGCGAGCTGTCCCGCCAATCGATCCATTCATCGCCTTCGCGCCGGGCCGTGAAATAGCTCGCCAAGGCGTGGTTCTGCGGTTGCCGCGGCGCCTTGCCCACCGCCAGCAACGATACCGCCCGCGACAGCAAACCGGGGAAGGCATCGCGGACCGCCGAGAGGACATCGCCATAACCGTCCGTCCAGGCCATGGGCAGGCAGTGCTACAGGATAATATCGCCGGTGTCGATGCCTTCATTTACATAGTGGATGGTCAGGCCGATTTCTGTTTCGTTATTGATCAGGGCCCAGTTGATCACGTTGCGGCCGCGGTAGCGCGGCAGCTTGCCCGCGTGACAGTTGATAAATCCCAGCGGCGCGGTATCAATAATCGGCCGCCGCAGGATCTGATTGTAGGACATGGAGATATTCAGCTCCGGCCGCAACGCGCTAATTCGTTCGACAAAATCTTCCGCATTGACCTTTCCCGGCGTCAGCAGCGTGATGCCGCGCGCTTTGGCCAATTCCTGCAACGAGGTATCGGAAGGGTTGCTCCGGCCGACGACGGCCAGCGCCCGATGGCCGTCGGACAGCAATTTCTCCAGGCACCGGGTGGCCCACAATCCGTCGCCGAAATAAACCAGCGCCGTCATGATGCCAGGGTATCCAGGTCGCGGATCAGCATGAAGGCCTCCGCATGGTCCTTGCCGATCGAGGCGCCGCGATAGCGGGCTAGCGCCCGCAATGCCGATGGCCCACGGGGCAGCGGATCGGCTTGCACTTCGGATTGGTAGAGCGCCATGATTTCGACCTTGCGGTCGATCGCATCGCCAATTTCCACGAAATGATTGGGCACGAAGATATCGCCCGCCGGCGGGCTGGCGGCTTCGGTCGATGACAGGGTTTCGTAGGCCAGGATGCGCTTGACCCCGAAATGGGCCATATGGATCGGCTTCAGCACGGAAAGCGCGGCATCGAAGGCGATGCGGTGGTCGGTATGAACATCGCCCCGGTGGTTCAACATCACCACGTCGGGGCGGATATCCTCAATCGCCGCGCCCAGCGCGGCGATCATATGGTCCAGGGGTACGGTGTCCAGGGCGGCGGAGGGGAAGCCCAGGCGATGGATACCGGCAAAATCATAGGCAGCCGCGACATTGTCGATCTGGCTTTGCCAGATTTCCATGTCCCTCGCCCGCCAGCGCGGCTCGTGCAGCGCGGTGACGATGATCCAGTGGATTTCGGCGCCTTCCGCCTGGCGCCGCAACAAAGTGCCGCCGCAGCCCAGGGTTTCGTCATCGGGATGGGTGGCAATGGCGGCTATGCGCATGCCCATCCTCCGAACCGGTCGGACGGGGCGGGGGCCTTGCCGTGGGCCTCCCATTCAGACAGTTCCAGAAAACCATCGCCCGTGCGCACGGCCAGGCGGCCGCCGGCGCCGGCGAATACGGTATCGTAAAGATAGAAGGTGCGGTCAAGCTCGCTAAAATCCAGATACTCCACCAGCATATGGGACATGAAGCCTTCGAAGACGCCGCATTCCACGAAGTCCCCTTCCAGGGACAGGGCCTTGCGGGCGGCCCAGGCCAGGGTGTTGACACGCCAGGAGCGGCCCCGGTCGTCATCGATCCAGGCGCATTTGTCCAGGGCGGCGGCAAATTTGGGATCCTTCAGGAACGCCGCCGATTTATCGAAGGTAATCAGCCGGTCGCCGAGAAAGGCGGACTTGTTCAAGGACCCGGTGATCTTGTTGATCATGTCCTCGATATCATCGTCGAGCGCCTCGTTCAGTCCCAAAAGACTAGCCATGACCGTTCCCTAAATTCATTGCATACATTGCCGCCAGCCTATCCATCAGCCCACCGCCACGGCCGGTTCGCCACTCCGCCTGCGCCGGGCGGCCAAGGCCGCCGCCTCTTCGTAAACGGACTGCCAGGCAAGAATGGTGGCGTCCTGGCGGTAGAGTTCATTGACCCGTGGCGCGCTCCTGGCCGCGAAATCAACTTCCTGCGTCCAGTTGCCGATAATCTCGCCAATCCGGCCGCAGAGCTGTCCCAGATCGTCGATCGCATGCAGGTTAAAACCGTCCCGGACGATGCGCCCGTATTCGGCGCAGAACCGGCTGCCGTCGCTGGGCCGCACGGAATAGCCGAACACCTCGAACCGCTCGCGATCATGGAGGGCGACGATTTCCTTGTGGACCAAGGGCAGGCTGTGGAACCAGGTATAGGCCAGGGCATAGCCCAGGCGAATGCGGCCGCCGCGCGGCGCGGCATGGACCAGGGGCGGGGCGTCTACATCCTGGCGGGCGTCCGCCGCGATCTTTATGGCGGCGCGGCGGGCGGCCTTGCCGATAAAGGCGTAATCGACGGGCAGGGCTTGTAGATTGAAGACATCTAGATTGCCCGCTCCGGATTCGATTTGGCGGATTTGCGCCCGGCAAATCTCGCCGTAATCGTCCCAATCGCACATGGCCATCTTCAGATTGAAGATCCGGATGGCGGCGTCACAGTCGTCGGGGGCCAGTTCCAGAACGCGTTCATAGACGCCGACGGCCTGGGCCGCCTCCTTAATTTGTTCAAACAAGGCGCCGGCCTTGTTCAGGACCGGCACATCCCGCGTGCCCGACGCGGCGATGTCCGCGAGCCGGACGCGGGCCTCGGAGTGGAGGCGCCGGCGATGTAGGACATCGTCAAGCCTTTACGACGCCATCCGAGGGTGCCCGAAGGCGACCCGAAGGGCGCCCCGCGGAAGCGTCGCGCTGCAAGCGCGCCTTTGGCACGACCGGATGGCGTCACGCACGCCTAACGATATGCCGCGTCGTACCAAAGGCGCGCTTGCAGCGCAACGCGTCGGCGCGCGCTCCTACCCGAAAAC
>JAYGEB010000483.1:0-2453 GCA_046582595.1 Alphaproteobacteria bacterium
AGGCACTTCGCGTGACCGATCAGTCCGGAAATCGTAGTCTCAAGTTACGCGGTGTCATGACAATATATTTTTGGCAATGTATTTGATACCGAATGCACGGAAAAAGTAGTCAACAAATTCGGCATGGAGACTCTTATCATCGCTTCAGATTTAGAAATTGATTATGCAATTTATCAAGCAAAATCAAAAAGCAAATTGAATGAAATTTCTAACACAATTATTTCCGACATAAAGAAATTAATAAAAAATGGTGAAAGAGCAATCGATTATATTCATATAGAGATAAATAGTAATTGTAATAGAACGCCGCTGCTTCTTCCTAGAAAAAATTTTGGTTTGGATATAATATCAAAACTTTTTTTTTCAGTTCATAAGCACGCACTATTTGCGGGTACATTTTCTGATTTCAAGAATAATTCCGTCGCTCAATTTGAAATAGAAAACCGCCAGATTAAGTTAGATGGCGACACGAGAAAGTTCTATATAAATTCAAAAGGTCTTGTTTTCAGGGGTCCTGGAAGATCGAGACATGCTATGGCTACCGTACAGCGAGAGCATCACGACGTAAGTTGCATAGTTCAAGCTCGACTGCGGTTTGGCGCATTTTTTGACCCTAGGTTCCACTATGACTGTGTGCCTCGGCAGGGGAACCTCGCCAAGGATTGGTCAAGCTGTCATCAACAATATTTTTCTTTGCCAAAAGGGCGCAGACACATAAATATCGCACCAAATGATTTCACAAGATAGTTCCAATGAAGTACGGCGGCATCGAAAATAAACAATGCCGCCGCGCATTCATTAGTTGCTAAATGGTTAGCGCCGAATTGCATAAAAAATACATCGCAATTACGACTACACGCCTCTAAGCCAAAGTTCCCAACAATGAGAGAGGTCATGATCCTCAGGTCATCGCTCTAGGTCATCTGGCCTCGCTTTCTGACGAACGCAACTTCATCTCGATCAGAAAACTCTGGAAGAAGAATCCGCAATATAGACTCTTTGCTATAAAACGACGAAATCCTCACGCGAAACCAACAGACAGCTTACCCCAGTATCGTCAAAATTTCATGCTGAATTTACGAAGCTATGATCAGTTCAGATGCCGACCCAGATCGGCAGTGGCGGCAGGGACTAGACGCCCATGGGCGGTTTTAAGAAATTGTAACGCCGAAAAATTATTGACGGATCCAGGCCGAAGTATTGGGCTGACATGGGCCAATTTCCGTCAAAAATCCATGCGGGGAGAGGGGATCGTATTTCTATAAATAACATTTAAAATTTGTATATAATTTAAATCATCAATATTTTATGTATTTAATTGAAATTCCCCTGGTTAATTTGTATATACCGATCATGAGCAAAGGCAGAATGATCGAAATTGACGCTCCAACGGTCCACGAGTGGATGAAGCGCGGCGAGGCCGTGCTTGTGGACGTGCGCGAAGACGAGGAATATGCCGAGGAGCGCATTCCCGGCACGCTGCCTTTTCCGTTGTCGCGGTTTGATCCCGGCAACCTGCCTGGCGAACCGGGCAAGAAAACCGCATTGACTTGCTTTATCGGCGGGCGGTCCAACGAAGCCGCCGAACGTCTGCTGGCCGCCGGCCACGACGAAACCTTTCAACTGGACGGCGGACTATTCGCCTGGAAGAAAGCCGGATTCACGACTGATACCAACTTGCGTTGATAGGAATTCGTGCTCATGGGCGAGCAGGGGTTTTTCTTGCAATTCGGCACAAATGGATGCTGAGAACCGTGAGGAATGTTGGGTTACATCGAAATGAAAATATCTATGCCGCGTCGACCGAAATGATCAATCGCCGTCCCAGGGCCGCGAGAGCTGCGTCAAGACGGTCAACCTTGGTCTTGTGCCGGGGGTCGAGGCAGCGGCGGATTTCCCCTTCGGCCAGGCCCATGCGCCGGCCCAATGCCACATTGCCGATGCCGGCTTCTCTCATGGCTTGGTATAGGGCGATCTTGGCGACGATCAGGGTGCCGGGCGCCACCGAGGGACGGCCCTTGGCGGGGCTGGGCGGGGGAATGTCCTCGCGGGCGGACATGGCGGCGCACAGGGTTTCTTCCAGGGCGTCTTTGGCCTCGTTGAGTGCTTCGGCCTGATCGGCACCGTCCGTGAGGGCGCCGGGCAGGTCCGGCATGCGGGCAACAACGCGGCCATCCTCGTCCGTCACCAGATCAACCGGGTAAGCAAACCGGGTAACGGCGACTGAATCGCGATGCAATGCCATGGCGGCCTCCTTTTTTCAAAATTCATTCGGATCGACGCCAAGGTCAGCCAGCATGGAGGCCAAAAGCCCCTTGCCTATTTCCTCGCGGCGATCCTTCAGCGTGGTACGGCCCTTGCCAAAGTAGACGGTGCCATGGCTGTCCTTGCCACGCCGTGCGGCAAATTCGGGAATAATGCTTCGGCCTTTGCCTTAGCGGCGGAGGCGCTTC
>JAYGEB010000190.1:0-2709 GCA_046582595.1 Alphaproteobacteria bacterium
GTGGATGCCGATTTCTTCATCGCCGAAACAGGCGATGCCTCGGCCCGGCTGGATGTGGAGTACGAATTGCTGTTGACCAATTTTCTGATCCTAACCCCGTCCGCCGAAATCAATGCCGCCTTCTCCTCTGACCGCGAGGCCGGCATCGGCTCCGGGCTCAATGATATCGAAATAGGTCTGCGCCTTGGTTACGACGTCATCGATCGAAGGTTCTCGCCTTACACGGGCATCGTTTACGAACGGAAATTTGGACAAACCAAGGATTTCGCGGAAGCCGAGGGCGAGGACACCGAAGGCTGGCGTTTCGTTATCGGCGCGAGGCTGATGTTCTAGTTTTCCAACCTAATTGCGAGGCGGCGGCAACGGCCGCCGCCTCATTCGACAAAATTATCGCGCCGGTGACGGCGCCGTTGATTGAAAGAACTGAAATGCGAATATTAACGAAGGCCATTTTGGTCTCGGTCAGTTTGGTCTTCGCCATGGCCTCGTGGTCATTGGCGGCCCATGAATTCTGGGAGGGCGATGTCAGAATATCCCACCCGTGGGCAGTGCCGGCAAAAGCCGGCAAAAATACGCGGCTGTATTTGGTGATCGAAAACGAGGAACAAGCGAGAATTACATTGATGAATTTGGCAACGCCCGTGGCGAAGTCGGCCCGTTTCCAATTTCAAGCGGATGCCGAGACGTTTCTGTCACTTTCCTCAAGAACCATAGGATCCGAGGAAACGCTGAATGTTGCGTCCCATCATATGTGGTTTGAGTTACATGATCTGCGAAGGGATCTGATAAAGGGCAGTACGTTTCCGGCGGTGCTAACCCTTGCCGACGGCCGGATTATCAAATTCTCCGTCGTCGTGGGCCGCCCCGATGACGCCGAACAGGTCGGCAGCTAATGTAATGGCGTCTTCCGTGCCGCCGTCCGCCGTGAAGGATTGCTGTAATACATGACCGCCGGACAAATACGGTTGGGCCGCAATTCCACTCTTGACCTTCCTGTAACCGGAGGCCCGATAGTGAGGTGGAACCCGCCCCTTGCCCTGGGGTGGCGGATTTTGGCGCGGGGCGTATGGGGCGAATGATGACGCGATATGAGGCTCTTGTTTTCTGCACGGGCGCCGTAACCCTTTCATTGGAGTTGCTGGCCTCCCGGATAATGACGCCGTATTTTGGCGTCAGCCTCTATATCTGGACCGGTATTCTGGCCATCACCTTGACCTTTCTCGCCGTTGGCTATCGCTATGGCGGCAAATTGTCTCAGGCCGCCGCATCGGAGCGGGATCTTGAGGTTACCTTCCTCGCGGCACCGATTTACTCGGCCTTGGCGATCGCCCTCTCGGTAGCGCTCTATCCGGCCTTGTTTCCATATCTTTCCCAGGCCGATCTCATCGTCGGCAGTTTTCTCGGGGCGGCCATTCTTCTGGCCCTGCCGTTGATCATGTTGTCCGCGCTTAACCCTCTGCTCATTGGCTTGCAGCGCGAAAAGGCCAATGCCGGCGACGCCGGCGCGGGCCGCATTTTCTTCATCAGTACGATTGGTTCCGTCGTTGGCGTGTTGCTGACGGCATTCATCTTTATCCCGAACGCCACGAACTATCGGGCCATGCTGATATTGGGCCTGATCTTGTGTGTCATGGTGGTCGTCTTTACCCAAATGTCGGACATCAAGTCTACCCAATCGAAGCTAAAACTCACCGCCGGCGGCCTGATCGATGGTGTGTTTTGCGCCATTCTTTTGGTGGGCAAGACGGGTTATCTGGCCTTGGTCAGTTCGACGTCGACGGACGATCTTGAGTTCACGTTGAGGGCCGAATACACCTCCATGTTCGGAAATATCAAAGTGGCGGATGTGCGCCGGAGGGATGGCGCCGGAATTGTCGAACGCTATTTCATTCAAGACGGCCTGATCCAAAATCGGACCACATTGGGTCACCAGTCCCTTTCGATGTATACGCACGTCCTGCAATCGCTCGCGCACTCGTATGCGCCGAAGGCGCGCAAGGCTATTGTTTTGGGGCTTGGCGCCGGCATGGTTCCCCGTCATTTTTTGCGCGACGGCCTCGACGTCGCCTTGGTGGAGATAAACCCGAAGGCACTTGAGGCCGCGGTGGAGCACTTTGGTTTCAGCGCCGACGGTATCGATTTTATCTTGCAGGATGCCCGGACCTACGTTCGCAATTGCCAAAATTCCTTTGATATAGCCATCCTCGATTTGTTTCAGGGCGACTCCACGCCGGATTATTTGCTGACCAAGGAATTCTTTGCGGATCTAAGGCGATGCCTAAAAAAAGATGGCGTGCTTGTGATGAATACGATCTTGGATGCGGTTGTTGAAGAGCCCAACAAACGGCTCATGGCCACGATCGCGTCGGCGTTTCCGGGGCTGTTTATGTCCGGGTTTCAAGACGGGAACATATTATTCGTCGGAAAATCAAACGCCCGGAATGTTGATTTAATTGTCGAGGACGTTCCCATGCCCGAGCAAATCGCGCTGATCGTCCGTACCGTGGTTCTGGGGAGCAAATTCATATCGCCTGGATATTACGAATATTCCAAGCCCGTCTCGGACGACCAGAATATTTTCAGCATTCTATTCTCCGATGCGCGAATGGCGGCACGGTCCTATCTTGTCGGCTATTTGCCATCCCGCATGCTTGTCAATTAGGGATCGGGATAGTTCACCAAAATGTTGAGCCGCCCTTGACGCTTGAC
>JAYGEB010000195.1:0-1764 GCA_046582595.1 Alphaproteobacteria bacterium
CCGGCACGTCCTCCACCGGCAGCTCGACGCCGAGATCGCCGCGCGCGACCATGATGGCGTCGGATAATTCAATAATCTCGTCGATCTGGTGCAAGGCGGCGGGTTTTTCAATCTTGGCCATCACCGCCGCGCGGCCCGCGATCAGACGCCGCGCCTCGGCAATATCGTCGGGCCGCTGCACGAACGACAGGGCGACCCAATCGACGCCGGCATCCAGGGCAAAGCGCAGGTCGGCCTGGTCCTTGGCGGTCATGGCCCCCATGGGCAAAAGCGCCTGGGGCAGATTAACCCCCTTGCGGTCGCTCAATCGGCCGCCCGTGACAACTTCGCAGTCAGCGAAATCGGCGCCGGCCCGGAGTACCGTCAAACGAAGCCGGCCGTCGTCGATCAACAGATCCATGCCCTTTTCAAGCGCCGCGAAGACCTCCCCATGCGGCAGGGGCGCCCGTTTCCCATCGCCGGGCCGGTCGTTAAGATCCAGGCGGTAGGGCGCGCCGGCGGCCAGTTCGACGGCGCCCCCCGCGATCGTGCCAATACGGATTTTCGGTCCCTGTAGATCGGCGATGACGCCGATGGGCGTCCCCACGGATGCCTCGACGGCGCGGATGGCCGACAATCTGTCTTGATGGTCCCCATGTTCGCCGTGGCTGAAATTCAGCCGGAACAGATCCGCGCCGGCCGCATGCAGCGCGGCGATCATTTCCGGATCGCTGCTGGCGGGCCCCAAGGTGGCGATGATCTTGGTCGAGCGGTTTCTGAGCATGGCCGGAGCTTATACCGGATCGATCAATATTGCGCGGAAGTCATTGACGTTGGTCAGGGTGGGCCCGCGGATCAACAGATCGCCCAGGGCGCTGAACAATTGGTAAGCATCGTTGTTGGCCAGCAGCGTGCCCGGATCGAGGCCGGCGGCGGCGGCGCGGGCAAGGGTATCGGGCGCGATGAAGGCGCCGGCATTGTCTTCCGTGCCATCGATGCCGTCGGTATCGCCGGCCATGGCATTGATACCGGGATGGCCGCCCAGCGCCAGGGCGAGGCCGGCCAGATATTCCGCGTTGCGGCCGCCCCGGCCCGTCCCCCGCACCGTGACCGTTGTCTCGCCGCCAGAGAGCAGCGCCGTTCCGCCGCCCCCGGTACGCCCTGCTGCAATCCGGGCCAGAGCCAATTGGCCATGCTGGGCGCCCAATTGGCGGGCTTCGCCTTCCAGGTCATCGCCCAGCAGTTCCACTTCATAGCCCGCCGCCGCGGCCAGCTTCGCCGCCGCCGCGATGGATTGCGCCGGCGTGGCGATCAATTCGGTCCGGCAACGGGCCAGGCGCGGATCGCCCGGCTTTGGCGTCTCCAGTTCAGCCGCCGCCAAATGCGCGGCCACGGCGGCGGGCGGGGTGATTGCATGGCGCGCCAGGATATCCCGGGCCTGGGCGAAGGTAGAAGGATCGGCCACCGTGGGGCCCGACGCGATGATCGCCGGGTCATCGCCGGGAACATCGGAAATCAGCAAGCTGACGACATGGGCGGGCGCGGCGGCGGCGGCCAGCCAGCCGCCCTTGATGGCCGACAGGTGTTTACGCACCACATTCATTTCATCGATCGGCGCGCCGCTGCGCAAAAGGGCCTGATTGACCGCCTGTTTGTCGGCCAAACTTAAGCCGGGGCTGGGCAGACTCAACAGCGATGAACCGCCGCCCGAGATCAAAACCAGCAACAGATCGTCCGCCCCCAGACTTTCGGCCATCGACAGAATGCGCGCGGCGGCGGCCACGC
>JAYGEB010000237.1:0-1651 GCA_046582595.1 Alphaproteobacteria bacterium
CGAGGAAGCTTTCGCGGTCGCCGCCGAAACGGTCGAACAGGCTAAACGCATGATATGGCACGCTGCGACGAGCGAATCGCCACTCTGCTGCCTCCGGACCAAATCGCCTGGATCCACGGCGGCGAAGGACAGTGACGCGCGGCGCCATTTGACATTGCCACAAAGTCCGTACCGCCTTCCCACTTTGAACCCATGGCCGGCCATGGGCGCCGTCGCACTCAGACGGCCGGTGGATGCGCGCTATCGCCGGTCAGCGAATAGCAACGATATGCCAAGGGCGCCACGCGGACCCCCGAAAACCGGCCCGATGCTTCATGCATACGGCGCAGTTCCCGGCGTAATTCGCAAAGCGTGAGGTCCGGAAATTTCTGCTCAATGTAGGCGGCGGTCCGGGGCCGCAATATCCGCCGCGCCAAATTTAGGGCCGGCAGATGCAGGTGCCCAGAGGCAAGTCCCAGTCGATGGCCCAAACCGCTTGGTTGTGGCAAGTCGAGATTAGTTTCTCCTATGACATCCAAGACCAGTTCCGACGCTTCCCGCCCGTCCATGGCGGTAATATATTGCCTGGCCGTCCTCCGCCCCTCCGCCCCGCCATTCATCTCCTCGCCAGCCAGAGCGGCGCCCACGGCCTGGATTAGGGGATCGATCTCGCAAACCCGATGACTGACGGCATTGGGCAGATGAGAATCGTAGACCTCCGAGCAGACCGGTTGATAGGAGATGACCGGCCGATCCAACAAATAGGCCTCCACCCCGGTGGTACAGGAATTATGGATCGATACCTTCGCGGCCTGCAACCATGGCACCACGTTGCCACGAAATGCCACGGTGACGTTATCCAAACCTTCACATTCCCGTTGCCATCGTTGATGGTTCTCCGACGGATGGGGCCGCAGGATAATCCGGCGTTGGGGAAAGGTCCGGGACAGCGGCTCCAGCATGGCGGCAAAGGCGTGGTACAATTCGCCCAAGAAATCCCGCCAGGCCACCAGGAAGGCTTCCTGCTCCGCCATCTGAACATTGCCCCGCTCGCGCTGGACTTTCAGTAGATTTTCCTCGCCATGAAAATGATTGTAGCGGGCAAAATTCGTGTTGATCAAAATAAAGTCGCCATGACGTTCGCGCAGTTCCTGGGCTTCTTCGGCGAATAAATCCCGATAACCGGGGCGCAGAAGATCGAAGCGGGGATTGCCCGTCGCCACCAGTTTGGCAAGCTCCTTCGCGGATGAAGCGGCAGCCTTTTCCAGCAGATCGGCCTGTTGCACCTCACCCCAGCAAAAAAAACGTTCCACCTCCGCCAAGGAGGGCATGGAAATGCGTTGGTGCAGGTAGGTCTCCCTGTCACGATAGACCAGTCCTTCCTCGCACCAAGCGGCAACCCGGTAACCGAGCCGGCGCAGACGTTTAAAGTGCCGGGTCTTTGACGAGGCGATGGATTTGTCCACATACAGGCCGCGGGGCAGATGGGCCAGTTGGCGTACCATGGCGTTCTGTTCGCCCAACACCACCCCATAGCCCCGCTCCACCGCCATCGCCGCGAGCAACAGCTTGGCATGCAGCTCCCGCGCCTTGGTCTCGATCGGCAGCAATATCCATTGCTTCGGCTCTATCACGCCCCTGGCTTCCGGTAATTGTGGGCGATCACCTTGCC
>JAYGEB010000460.1:0-13823 GCA_046582595.1 Alphaproteobacteria bacterium
CCATAGCGCGGCCCGCCGGAATGGGTCATAAAGAACCTCCGCCCGTCTGAACCGGAGGTAGCTTGGCTTATGAACCAAGCATCATTGTTGCATAAAGCGGCCCTGAGTTTCGGCGACCGGCCGGCGGTGACCGCCGGGACCTCCTGCCTGTACAACTACACAGAACTGTCTGACCGGACGGCGCGCCTGGGCGCGGCGCTGCGGAATTCGTTCGGCCTGATCAAGGGCGACCGGGTCGCCATCATGATGAAGAACGCGCCCAGCTTCTTTGAAGTTCTATACGGCATCTGGCATGCCGGATTGGCGGCCGTTCCCATCAACGCCAAGCTGCACCCGCGCGAAGCGGCCTTCATTCTGGAGAATTCCGGGGCGCGGGTCTGTTTCATCACGGATGACCTGGTGGATGGCATTCGGCCCTTGTTGCAAGCGGTCCCCAGTCTTCAGGCCGTGTTACAAACCTCCGGCGCGGATTACGATGGCTTGTTCTCGGGCCCGCCCGAACCCATGACCGATTGCGGCCCCGATGATCTGGCCTGGCTGTTCTACACTTCCGGCACCACCGGGCAGCCCAAGGGGGCGATGCTGAGCCAGCGCAATCTGCTGGCCATGGTGATGAACTACTTCGCGGATATGGATAGTATCGGGCCGGAAGACTGCATGATCCACGGCGCGCCGCTGAGCCATGGTTCGGGCCTGTTCGCCCTGCCCCACGTGGCCAAGGGCGCCAACAATATTATCCCTCTCTCGGGCGGCTTTGATCCCGGCGAGATCTTGGAGTTGCTGCCGCATTTTTCCGGCGTCAGTTTCTTCTTCGCCCCCACCATGCTGACCCGCCTGGTCAATCTGCCCGGCATCGGGGAGGCGGATACCGCCAACATCAAGACCATCGTGTATGGCGGCGGGCCCATGTATGTGGAAGATACCTTGAAGGCGCTGGAGGTTTTGGGCCCGAAACTGGTGCAGCTTTTCGGCCAGGGGGAAAGCCCCATGACCATCACCGGGCTGTCCCGCGCCACGCATATGGATACCCGGCACCCCGACTATCTGAAGCGTCTCGGCTCGGTCGGTATCGCGCGCACGGACGTGGATGTCCGCGTGGTGGATGCCAACGACAACGATGTGCCCGTGGGCGAGATGGGCGAGGTGGTCTGCCGGGGCGATGTGATCATGGCCGGTTACTGGAACAACCCCGAGGCCAGCCGGGAGGCCCTGCGCGGCGGCTGGCTGCACACGGGCGATATGGGCGCCTTCGACAAGCACGGCTATTTGACCCTGATGGACCGGGCCAAGGACATGATTATTTCCGGCGGCACCAACATCTACCCGCGCGAGGTGGAGGAAGTCCTGTTGCGCCATGCGGGCGTCAGTGAATGTTCCGTGGTCGGGCGCCACCATCCCGATTGGGGCGAGGAGGCCGTGGCCTTCGTGGTCAAGGCGCCGGGCGGGGAGGTCACGGAGGGGGAACTGGATGCCTTATGCCTGGAGCATATCGCCCGGTTCAAACGGCCCAAGGCTTACCGCTTTGTCGCGGCGGTGCCGAAGAATAATTACGGCAAGGTTTTGAAGACCGAGTTGCGGGCCCAACTGGCGGCGGAGCTAAAGCCATGACCGGGCGCCTCGCCGACAAGGTGGCGCTGGTCTGCGGCGCCGGTTCCATCGGACCGGGCTGGGGCAACGGCAAGGCCACGGCGGTGGCCTATGCCCGCGAAGGCGCCAAGGTGTTCGCCGTGGATATTAACCTAGGAGCGGCTGAGGAAACCGCCAAGATTATCGCCGGCGAAGGCCATGCCGCCACGGCCCATGGGGCCGACGTCTCGGACCCGGACGCGGTTGGTGATATGGTCGCGACCTGCCGGGCGGCCCATGGACGGGTGGACATCCTGCATAACAACGTGGGCATCGCCGCCCTTGGCGGACCGTTGGAAACCAGCCTGGAACAGTGGGAGCGGGTGATGCGGATCAACGTCACCTCAATGTTCCTGACCTGCCAGGCGGTGCTGCCGCTGTTTCTGGAACAGGGCGGCGGCGTCATCGTCAATGTCTCCTCCCTTTCCGCCGTGAAGGCGGCCCGGCCTGAACTGGCCTACGCCACCTCGAAAGGCGCGGTCAATGCCCTGACCATCAACATCGCCATGGAATTCGCCGGCCGCAACATCCGCTGCAACGCCCTGGTGCCGGGCCTGATCAGCACGCCCATGGTGGCGGACGCCATGAAGGATATCTACGGCGACGGCGGCATCGAGGAAATGGTCGCCGCGCGGGATGCTCTCTCGCCCACCGGCCGCATGGGCGAGGCCTGGGACGTGGCGGCGGCGGCGGTCTTTCTGGCCTCCGACGAGGCGCGCTATATCAACGGCATGCTGCTGCACGTGGACGGCGGCCTGCAACACCGCTTTACCTCCGGGCAGGGCTGAGGCGGGCAAGCGCAAGGCCCTGAAGACGGCTGGGCAATAAGGGAGAGAAGATTATGCAGCTAGGCGTAAACATACCCATGTGGGATATTGGCGGCGACCCCGCCATCGTGCGGGATTTCGCCCAGGCGGCGGAAGGCATGGGCTATGACTACATTGGCGCGGCGGATCATGTGATCGGCGTCAACGTGGCCAGCCGGCCCGATTGGGGCGACCGCAACACTTCCGCCGATCTGTTTCATGACGCATTCGTGCTGTTTGGCTTCTTGAGCGCCTGCACCAAGACGATCGGCTTTTCCACCCAGGTGCTGATCCTGGCCCAGCGCCAGGCGGCACTGGTGGCCAAGCAGGCGGCCTGCGTCGATGTCTTGAGCGGCGGGCGCTTCCGTCTCGGGGTCGGGGTTGGCTGGAACCCGGAGGAATTCGTCGCCCTCAACGAAGACTTCACCAACCGGGGCCGGCGTTCGGAAGAACAGGTACGCTTCATGCAGGCCCTGTGGGCCGAACCCCATGTCACCTTCGATGGCACCTGGCACAAGATCAACGATGCCGGCATCAACCCCCTGCCGGCGGCGGGCAAAATCCCCCTTTGGTTCGGCGGCCATGAGGACGTGACCCTGCGGCGGACCGCGAAATGGGGCGATGGCTGGATCATGCTGGCCCATCCGCCCTGCGACGGCGCCCTGGCCGAATTCGCCAAACTGCGCGCCTACGCGGAGGCCGAGGGCCGCGACCCCACCGAAATGGGTATCGAAATCTGGACCTCGGTCGGGGCCGGCGGGCCAGACGACTGGCGCCGGGAGTTTGAGTTCTGGCGCGATGCGGGGGTCAGTCATATTACCGTCAACAACAGCTACAACCGAGGCGATCACCACCAACGCATCGCCGGAACCTCCCTGGCGGATCATATCGATGGTATTGAAATCTACCGGGCGGCGGTCGGGGATCTGTTGTAGTTCATGGAGCGTTATCTGGAGACCGACGTCCTGGTCATCGGGGCCGGCGGGGCCGGCATGTATGCCGCCATCGCCGCCGCGTCGGCCGGCCGGGAGGTGCTGTTGCTGGACAAGAGCCTGATCGGCCGTTCCGGCGCCACCATCATGGCGCAAATGACCGTGGCCGCCGCCATCGGTGAGGAGGAGCCGGACGACTGGCGCTTTCACCTCGAGGATACAATCAAGGCCGGCCGGGGCCTGGTGGATGAACCCCTGGCGCGGATCCTCTGCCAATCCGCCCCGGAGCGGATTTGGCAGATGGAGGAATGGGGCGTGGGCTGGGCCCGCTCCGGCGATCATGTCACCCAGGTCCATGCGCCGGGTCATGACCGCAAGCGCTGCGTCTATGTGGATTTTCTCTCGACCGGACCGGCGGCCACCCGCACCTTGCGCAAGCAATGCCGCCGCCATGACAATATCCGCCGCATCTCGGATCTGACGATCACGGATCTGCTACTCGGCGACGGCCGGGCCGTGGGCGCCGTGGGGCTGTATCTGGAAACCGGCGCGCCGGTCACCATCGCGGCCAAGGCGACCATCATCGCCACCGGCGGCCTGACCAGCCTGTACCGGCGCAATTCAGCTTCGGCCAATATGGGCGGCGACGGCTTCGCCCTCGGCCTGCGCGCGGGCGCGGCGCTGATCGATATGGAATTCGTGCAGTTCTTTCCCATCGGCCATTTGGCCCCGCGCCTGATCGGCATGGACCCGATCATGTGGGACCCCTTCCGCTATAAACTGGGCGGCCGGCTGCTAAATGGCGAGATGGAGGAGTTCACCCAGAACTACGGCACGGCGGAAGACGGCAAGTACGTGGTCAGCCGCGATATGGCGACCTATGCCATCTTCAAGGAAGTGGAGGCCGGGCGCGGCTCGCCCCACGGCGGCGTTTGGCTGTCCTTTGAACATGTTCCGGAAGCCGACCTGCGGGCCGCCTTCGGCCCGGTGATCGACCGCCTGGCCGATAACGGCATCGACCTGACCAGAATGGCGATCGAGGTCTCGCCCATCGCGCATTACCATATGGGCGGGCTGCGGGTGGACGATACCTTGGCCACGGATGTCGCCAATCTGTTTGCCGCCGGCGAAGCCGTGGGCGGCGCCAATGGGGCCAACCGCCTCTCGGGCAACGCCATTACGGAGGCGTTTGTTTTTGGTGAGTTGGCCGGCCGCTCGGCGGCCGAGGCCGCCGCGAAATCCTCGATGCCCGATGTGAGGGATGTGGCCAGCCCTTACCTGGCCGTGATCGACGAGGCCGGACGCCGCCCGGAATCTGACGGGGCCCGCACCCCGACCGCGGCGATCGCTGATTTGCAGTCTATCCTGCAGCGCGATGTCGGGCCGTTCCGCACCGGGGACGGCCTGAAACGAGCCTTGGCCGCCATCGCCGAATTAGCCGACGAACTGCCCCTTATGGCCACCGGCGGCGCCATGGCATTCAACCAACAGTTCGCCGACTGGCTGGCCCTGCGCAATATGCTTGAAGTGGCCCGCACCATCGCCGCCGCCGCCCTGGCCCGCACGGAAAGCCGGGGCGCCCACCAGCGTGAAGACCATCCGAGCCTGGACGAGGCCTGGACCTGCAATCAAATCATCCGCCGAAATAATAGCGAAATCGGTGGCGGCATTACATTATCCCGCGCGGAGGTGCGCCGGCTCCCGGCGCTGGAGGCAGCGCCATGAACAATCCCCACCTGGTGCATCTGAAAATCCGCCGGGGCGGCCCGGACCAGCCCGCCCGGTACGATGAATTCTCTTTTGAGTTCGAGGACGGCCAATCGGTGCTGGATGCCCTGCGCTGGATCAGAGGCCACCGGGATGCTTCGTTGGCGGTACGTTTTTCCTGTATCAACGCCAACGCCTGCAAGCAATGCGTCATGCGGATCGATGGCCGCGCCGGCTATGCCTGTACAACGCCCTTGCATCCGGGCGATATGCTGGTTGAGCCGCTGCCCAACAAGCGCCTGATCCGTGACTTGGTCACCGACACCCTGCCGCCCGACGAGCGGTAGGGCAGACAATCAACCGTCAAGCATTCGCCGGGCCTTGTTATGGCGTGGGGCCGGTAATTTTCTGAATGGTTTCGTCAATATGGGCAAAAACTGCCTCGGAAAACGGTTTGGTCATGGTGATGACCTGACGGCGCCGATCATCCTGGGTGCTCTGCTTGATGAAGATTTTATCCGCGACGAGAGAGGTGATGCGGTTGTTGATGGTGGATTTTGCCGCCTGGGCCAAAACATACAAATCGGAGACATAGATCGCCCTGTCCGAAATTTGCGATTCCGCGACCAAGAAAATCAACTGCCATGTCAATGCCTCCGCGCCGCTGTTCAAAACCAACTCTTGGCGTCTTTTGCCTTCTTCGAGGTAAAGCCGGATATAACGCATGCGGCTCATTTGCCCCACAGTCCGGTTGCCGGTCTGTTGGCTGGTTGCCGCCTTAATGAGAACGGCAATGACATTAACGTAGGCATCCACGTTTTCCGCCAGGGAACGGTATGGCTTGAAATCATGACGAACCGCCGTCGGCACCGCGCTTCCGAGAATATCCAGTTTATCGGCAATGAAATTCGAGTACCGTTTCGAGGCGGACAAACAGGAATTTACGTGCGCCAGCAAAAGTTTCGCGGAAATCGGCTTGCGGAGACAAAGGTGGGCACCGCCGTTCAGACGTTTGACAATGCCCTCATCATCAATATGCCCGGACATGAAAATGAGTGGGATAATGTTGAGGTCGGTCCCCGACGCCTGCAACTGGTCGAAGAATTCGTCGCCACTCATATTTGGCATGCGTATATCCGATATGATCAAATCAGGCCGGTTTGATTGCATGGTTTTCAATCCGGCCCTGCCGTCCGACGCCTCGATGACATCATAATTCCCGCGCTCCAAAATTTTTCGAACCACGCGCCTGAAATCATCTTCATCGTCTAACAACAGAATTTTCAAGATTAAGAACCGTATTAAATACAATTATGGGGACGCTCAAACATTCGTTAATATTCAACGTGGAAATTTCCATTCGCAACTGGAATTTGGTCTGGTTTTGGAACATCGGCGCGGCATGAACGCCGGTGAGAGTGTTAATATTTAGTTAATATTTGGTTAATTTTCATTGAATATTTGCGCGCCAAGGGCCCGTGACCGGCAGATTTCACCCGGAAATCGACCACCTTGGCGCAATCTCCGTCGTGCCCTGTCGGCGCGGGCAAATAGTCTCGATCAAATGCGCCCGTCATAGGCGTTGTCGCCAATTTCGCAGGCCAGCAAGGTAAATGTCTGCCGCGTCTGGGCCTGGGCAATGGCCCCGGCGATCCCGGAGCGGCCTTCGATGGCGACGCCATGGCCGCCAAGGGCATCGGCCAGGGCCACGAAATCCGTCGCGCCGAAGCTTACGCCCAACTTGGCGAAGCCGCTCTCCCGCTGCTTTTTTTCAATCAGGGCCAGGCTGCGGTCCACGAACACCACGATCACGATGTTCTGGCGCAAATCCCGGACCGTGGCGAGTTCGCCCATTACCATCTCCAGGCCGGCATCGCCCATGAAGGCGATCACCGTGCGGTCCGGGTCCGCCAGCTTGGCGCCGATGGCGAGTGGCAGGGCGCAACCCATGGTGCAGAGGGCGGAGGATTGCAGCAGGCCGCGGGGCTGAAGGCATTGCCAAACCTGACTTAGCAGGATGCGGTGGGCGCCGCTGTCGGCGGTGGCGATGGCATCCGGGGGACTATGTTTTTGGATTTCATCGACAAGGGCGGCCGGTCCCCAGACCTCGTCCGCCCGATGGGCCTTGACGAGGGCCTGGCGGGTGGCGGCGGTTTCACCGCCCGGCCAGGTTTCGTTCCGCCCGCCGCCGCCGTCCGCGCCCAGCGCCGCCAGCCCCGCGCCCACGTGGCAACGGAATGACCAGCGCGCCCGGTGCATGTAGTGAGTATTTCCTGGACCGCCCAGCTCGATAACATCGGCGCCCGCCGGCCAGGGGTCGCGCCAACCGGCGCGCATCTCGATGGGGTCATAACCGGCCAATATGATGCAGTCGCTTTGCCCCAACAGGGGCAGCAGATGCTGGTCCGCCAGGGGTGACAGGCCGGCGCCGCCCAGGGCCAGGGGCTGGTTTTCCGGCAGCACGCCCTTGGCCTTGTAGGTGGTGATGACGGGCACCTGGAAGGCGCGGGCAAAGTCGGCGACCTCGGCCGCCGCGGCATCATGCAGCACGCCGACGCCGGCGATCAGGATGGGCCGCCGGGCGGCGGCGAAGCAGTCCCGCGCGGCGCGCCATGCCGGGCCCGGCGCCGGCGCGAGGGGTTGTGGCGGGGCCCGCGCCATGTTCCGTTCCGCGCCTTGATCGGCGGTGGCCACGGATATGGGCACATCGATATGCACGGGGCCGGGCGGAAACGCCGTGGCGATGGCGATGGCTTTATCCGCCAACACATCCACCGCGCCGTCGGCCAAGGTCAGCGACGCCTTGGTGATCGGGGCCAGCATGGCGCCATGGTCGAACACCTGATGGGTATAGCTGGCGGACTCCGCGCCATCGACACAACCGGTGATGAAAATCAACGGCACCTGGTCCTGCAGGGCATTGGCCATGACATTGGCCGCGTTGGCCACGCCAGGCCCCAGGGTCGCCAGCAGAATACCCGGCGCGCCGGTTACATGATGGGTGCCCTCGGCCATGAAACCGCCGGAATTCTCATGCTTGCATAATTCAAACCGGATGCCGGCCCGGTCCAAGGCCGCCATCACCGCCAACACTTCACCGCCCGGTATGCCAAAGGCATGGCGGCAACCGGCCTGAAACAGGCGCCGGGCCAGAATATCGACACTGCTATTCATCACGCCACCTTGCGTCAGGTTGCGACGGCTTGGCAAGACATGCCGTGGGATGTGTCCTTGACGGGCGCCAACACGGCCATTTCCAGGCGCCGCTTATTGATGCTATCAGTGCGGCAACAAAATCAATTGTTGCGTTGGAGGGACCGCCCGATGGACGACGATGCCATGATCCTCGCGGGCATCAAGGTGCTGGATGTGGCCAGTTTTATCGCCGGGCCGGTGGCGGCCACCGTATTGGCCGATTTCGGCGCCCAGGTGATCAAGGTGGAACCCCCGGCGGGCGATGGTTATCGCCATCTGTCCTCTCTGGCTGGAATGCCGGAGGCGGCGGAACCCTACCATCTGCTGGTGGATAACCGCTCCAAGCGGGGCCTGTGCCTGGATTTGGCGACGGCGGCCGGGCGGGAGGTGCTCCATGGCCTGGTCCGGAACGCGGATGTCCTGGTGACCAATTATATGCCTCATGTGCGGGAAAAACTTGGCCTGCGCTATGAAGATCTGGCGCCGCTGAATCCGGGCCTGATCTATGGCTCCATGTCGGCCTATGGCGAGAGGGGGCCGGAGGCCGGGCAGACCGGCTTCGATACCACGGCCTATTGGGCCCGCAGCGGCCTGATGGATCTGGTGCGTCCCGACCCGAGCGGCGATCCCGCCCGCTCCATGCCCGGCATGGGCGATCACCCCACGGGTTTGGCCCTGCTGTCGGCGATATTGCTGGCCCTGTTGCGGCGCCAGCGCACGGGCAAGGGCGGCATGGTGCATTCCTCGCTGCTGGCCAATGGCTATTGGTCGAACGCCTATATGGCGCAAGCCGCCCTGTGTGGTGCGGCGGTGCCGCAACGGCCGCGCCGCGAGACGGCGGCCAACGCCCTGTCGAACCATTACCGCTGCAAGGACGGACGCTGGTTCATCCTCACCGCCGCCAACGAGGCCAAGGAGTGGGAGCGCTTTCCCACCGCCGTGGGCCGCCCCGAACTGGCCGAGGACCCGCGCTTCGGCAGCCAGGAGGAAAGGCAGAAAAACGCCGTGGCCCTGATCGCCATCCTGGATGAAATATTCGCCGCGCGGGATTTAGAGCATTGGCGCGCGGCCTTCGGAAAAAACCGCGTTACCGTGGGCATCGTCTCCAAGACCGAGGAGATTTTGGGCAACGAGCAGGCCATCGCCTCCGGCGCGGTGACGCCGGGCGGGGCGCCGGGTCTGGGCGCGGAGTATGTTGTCGATAGCCCCCTATGGGTGGAAGGCTCGCCAAAACAAGCCCCCCTGCCGGCCCCCGGACTTGGTGAACACACCTTGGAAATTCTGGCCGAGGCCGGCTATGACGAGGCCGGGATCGCCGATCTACGGACCCGTGGCGCCCTGGGCCCGGAACAATGACGCCAACTTGCGTTGAATGCACGCCCGCCATCGGGACCAGGAGGAAAACGAGGTAATGGTACGATTAGCTGATCTTGACGAGCCGGAACGCTCCCATCTGGGCGCCATACCCTGCCCGGATTTTACCACCCGGCCCTGGGTTGCCGGGCCCCCGTTGCGGGAGCGCCGGGTGGCCCTGGTATCCACCGCCGCCCTGCAACACCGGGACGATAACCCCTTGTTGATTGGGGCCGGTGATTACCGGGTGATCGCCGACGATACGCCCGACGGCGACTTGCTCATGGGCCATGTCTCGACCAACTTCGACCGTTCCGGTTTCGAGCAGGATTTGAACGTGGTGCTGCCCCGCGACCGTCTGCACGAACTGGCGGAAGCGGGCGAAATCGGTTCGGTCGCCACCTATCATTACGCCTTCATGGGTTCCACGGACCCCATGCAAATGCAAGCTGCCGCCCACGCCTTGGCCGGGCATCTGAAGGCCGATGGCGTCAATACGGTTTTCTTGCTGCCGGTTTGACCCTTGTGTACGCGCGCCGTGGGCGGGCTGGCACACTTCCTGGAAACCGACGGCCTGGCGACGACGCAGATCAGCCTGATCCGGCCGCAGACCGAAAACACCAGGCCGCCGCGCGCCCTGTGGGTGCCGTTCGAGTTGGGCCGGCCCATGGGCGCGCCCAACGACCCGGCTTTTCAGAGGCAGGTGCTGCGCGCCGCCCTGGCCTTGCTGGAGCGCGAAGACGGCCCGGTCCTGATCGAGGACTTTCCCGACGATGCCCCCGCCGACGCCGCCGCCGCGAATGGCGAAGGCTGGTTCTGTCCCATCAGCTTGCCGCCGCCGCCGGTGGATTTGGCGGCGGGGGGCGGTTTCAAGGCGGCCCTGGCGGCGGAGATCGGCAGCCTGTCCACCTGGCATGACATCGCCCGGCGCGAGCGCGGACGCACCACCATGGGCCTGAGCGGCATGGCGATCAACGAAATCGCCGATTTTATTTGCGCCTTTCTGGACGGCGAGGTGCCGGATAAACCCAAGGGAGATTTGAGTCTGGCGCAAAGCCTGAAATTCGCCGTCGAGGATTTGAAAACCTATTACCGGGAGGCCGCCGGCGCCCAGCCGGGCCGCAATACGGGCCGGCAAATGAACGACTGGTTCTATGGCCGGACCGTGGCCGGCAAGGCGCTCTATGCCCTGTGGCCGATCGCCTCCGATTTGGCCACGGAACGGGACGACGGCTTCATGAAGACATTCGCGAACCTATTGTTGATTCCCGCCTCGCAAAAATACCGGGCGGAAGTAGAGGAGGCCTGAACATGACGCGCAAACTGGCGATACTGGACGACTATCAACGGGTGGCCCTGGATCTGGCAGACTGGTCCAGTCTGCCGGGCGAGGTGGAGATCACCGTGTTCGACGACAATCTGGCGGACCTGGTCGCGGTGGCGGCGCGGCTGGAGCCCTTCGAAATTCTGGCCGCCATGCGCGAACGCACGCCGTTTCCCCGCGCCTTGTTCGAAAAGCTGCCCAATTTGAAGCTATTGGTCACCACCGGCATGCGCAACGGCGCCATCGACATGGCGGCGGCGGCGGCACATGGCGTCACGGTCTGCGGCACCGCCGGTTCGTCCGCCGCCACGGAGGAAATGATCTGGGCCCTGATCCAGGCCGTGGTTCGGCAAATACCCCAGGAAGACCGGGCCACGCGCGCGGGCAGGTGGCAGACCGGCGTGGGCTGGAATTTGGCCGGACGCACCCTGGGCCTGGTCGGCCTTGGCCGCCTGGGCGCCCGCACGGCCGCCATCGCCAATTTCTTCAATATGCGGGTCATCGCCTGGAGCCAGAACCTGACGCCCGAGCGGGCCCGCGACCGCGGCGCCGAACTGGTCACCAAGGCGGAATTATTCCAGCAAGCGGATATTGTTTCGATCCATTTGATCCTCTCCGAACGCAGCCGCGGCCTGATCGGCGCCGATGACCTGGCCCTGATGAAGCCGAAGTCCTATTTCGTCAATACTTCGCGCGGCCCCATCGTCGATGAGGGCGCCTTGCTCGACGTGCTGCGCCAAGGCCGCATCGCGGGCGCGGCCCTGGATGTGTTCGACCAGGAGCCATTGCCCAGGGATCATCCGTTTTTGAGCCTGGAGAACACGATCATCTCGCCGCACATGGCCTATGTGACGGAAGAGAATTTGACCCAGTTTTACCGGGAAACCGTGGAGGATATCGCCGCCTGGATCAACGGCCGGCCGGTCCGTGTTTTGGAATGACCCGGCAACCAGGACATACTGGAAAAACCGGGCGCGCCGGCGCCGCATTTTCGGCCCGGCTGCTGGCGCGGCGGGAAGAGTTGCGGGGGCTGTCGGAAAGCGCCCGCGACAGCCGCAAACCGGTGGAATTGGATCAAAGCAAGGTCGGCCGCCTGTCCCGCATGGACGCCATGCGGGATCAGGCCATGGCCCAGGAGTCCGAGCGCCGGCGGGCCGGCGAACTGCGGCAAATCGAGGCCGCCCTGGCCCGGTTGAAGACCGGCGATTACGGCTATTGCGTTCGTTGCGGCGAGGACATCGCCTCGGCGCGGCTGCAATTGGACCCGGCGGTGGCGACCTGCATCAATTGCGCCGGCGGCGGGCGGCGCTAGAGTCTCGATGCAATATTTCCAATTCGTTTATGAAAACCGGCGGTTCCTAAGTTTCGGCGTTCTGGTCGCCTTCTTTTCCGCCTTCGGGCAAACCTTTTTTATTGCCGTGTTCGGGCCTGATATCCGGGCGGAATTCGGCCTGAGCCATGGGGATTTCGGCGGCTATTACGCCATCGGCACGGCCGCCAGCGGGGTCTGCCTGATCTGGGCCGGCAAGTTGATCGACCGCTTCGACCTGCGCTGGGTGACCGTGGGCGTGGTGCTGGCGCTGATCAGCGCCTGCGCCTTTATGTCGGTGGTCCCCGCCGCCTGGGCCCTGGTGCCGGCCCTGTTCGCCCTGCGTCTCAGCGGCCAGGGCCTGATGAGCCATACCGCAATGACCGCCATGGGCCGTTACTTCGAGGCCGAGCGCGGCCGCGCCGTTTCCGTCGCCATTCTTGGCTTTCCCCTGGGCGTGGCGGTCTTTCCCGGGCTGGCGGTCTGGCTGAGCGGGCTGTTCGGCTGGCGCATGGCCTGGGCCGCCGTCGCCGTCGCGCTGGCGCTGTTCCTGATCCCGCTGTTGTTGTGGCTGTTGCGGGGCCATGGCGCGCGGCATCAATTATTCCTGACCCAAACCTCCAGCCCGGAAAGCCCCGGCGGCGCCAGGCCGGCCCGGCGGCGGCAATGGAGCAGAGCCGAAGTGCTGCGCGATCCGCGCTTCTATCTGTTGTGTTTCGCCATTTCCGCGCCGTCCTTTATTTCCACTGGATTGTTCTTTCACCAGGCCCACCTGGCCGCCGCCAAGGGCTGGAGCCTGGCCTGGCTGGCCTCCGCCTTCGTGGCCTATACGGTGGGCGCGATCGGCGCCAATCTGGCTTTTGGGCCGCTGATCGACCGCTATGGCGCGCGGCGGCTGCTGGCCATCTATCTATACCCCCTGGGGCTGGCCTGCCTGGTCATCGTGTTTTTCGATCATCCCCTATCCGCCATCGCCCTGACCCTGTTTCTGGGCCTGACCGGCGGCGGCGGGCAAACCCTGGCGGGCGCCGCCTGGCCGGAATTTTATGGCGTCGCGCATCTGGGCGCGATCCGGGCCATGGTGATGTCCGTGAGTGTCGGCGCCTCGGCCCTGTCGCCCTTCGTCCTGGGCTGGCTGATCGACCGCGGCGCGGCCATGGAGAGCATCGCGGTCGGCTTTCTACTCTATCTGGCCCTGGCCGTCGCCGGTATCATGTTCGCCCTGGCCCTACCCACGCCCATTTCCGACGAAGGGACGAACCCATGACCGAGTACGCGGACGGCAAGATTCTGATGGAACATGCGGGGCCCGTGACCACGATCACCATCAACCGGCCGGAGGTCCGCAACGCCCTGGACAATGATGCCGCCCGCGGCCTGGGCTGCGCCCTGCGGGATTTTGATGCCGACGAGGGCCAGCTCGCCGCCGTGCTCTGCGGTGCCAATGGCGCCTTTTGCGCCGGCGCCGATCTGCGCGAGGTCGCCGGTAGTTCCGCCTACGTGGCCTGGGCCGGTGATCGGGAGGGGCCGACGCACCCGACCCTGTCGAAGCCGGTGATCGCGGCGGTGGC
>JAYGEB010000327.1:0-4800 GCA_046582595.1 Alphaproteobacteria bacterium
GTTACCCAGGCGTTGGCCTCTTCGGCGCTACTGATGGGCTGGCGCGATGACTGTACGGCCGTTTGCCCCGGCCATATCCTGTTCGGGCTTAACCCGGTTGTATCCGGCCTGGCGGAGATCGCGCCGTTCCGCCCCGTCCTGCGCGCCGTCAAAAGCCGTGTCATACAGGTGCGCGACCATGGCGGGGCGGCTTTGGCGGGCGGCTACCACAAGAACCGGCGGCGGCGGCGAACGGCGGTGGCGCCCTGCGGTCTGAACGATGGTTACCAGGGCGCCGTCGCCGGCCATGATGCCCACGTCCTGCATGGCACAAGGAAATTGCGGGTCATCGGCGTCTCCCTTGAGCATGTGACGGTTGAAATTCCCGACGATGTGGAGGTCGTGGTTGGCGATGAATTGGTGATCGCCGGTGGCGGGCTGGCGCTCGAAGAGATTGCGCAATGGCAAAACCTGCGGCCTATCGATACGATGCTATCGTTCAGCGCCCGCATGCCCGTGCTGGCCGTGTAGCGGCGATACAGTTGGAAGATCCCATGTCCGAACAGCCGAATTACTTCAACCAAGTCGACATGGCCCGCCTGACGGAAGAATTTCCCATCGGCCCGGCCTTCTTGCGGCGCTTCGAGGCGATTAGCCGGGATGAGCTGCGCGCCTTGCAAGAGGAGCGGTTCACCTCCCTGCTGCGGCGCGCCTGGCAGGTGCCGTTCTATCAACGCCTGTGGGGCGCCGAGGGCTTGGAGGCGGGGGATATCAACGGCCTGGACGACATCGCCAAGCTGCCCATGTTCGATAAAGCCCATATCATGACCTCCATCGACGGCCACCCGCCGTTTGGCGATTTTCACGGCATGGAGACCTACGCGGAGGGCCAGCGCCCGCCCGTGATCGTGCACACCACCTCCGGCACCACCGGACGGCCGCAGGTCTTGCTGTACGGCCCGCGCGGCCGGGAAATCCAGAACCTGCTGGTGGCCCGCACCTATCTGCTGCAAGGCCTGCGGCCGGAGGACGTGGTGCAGTCGGTCTATGGCCACGGCATGGTCAACGGCGGCCATTACATCCGCGAGGCGGTGGTGCATTGGACCAACTCGATCTTTCTGCCCGCCGGCACGGGTATCGAGACGCCGTCCGTACAGCAGGTCGGTTTAATGAAGGATTTCGGGGTCTCCGTGCTGGTGGGCTTCGCCGATTATATCAAACGTCTGGCCCATGTGGCCCGTGAACAGGGGCTGGAGCCGGGCCGGGACCTGCAAATCCGCATGATCTCCGGCCACATGGGGCAGGAGGACAGCCGCGCCCTGTCGGAAGCCTGGGGCGGGGCGGAGATTTATGATTGGTACGGCGTCGGCGATACCGGCACCATCGCCGGCCAGGGGCCGGACAAGGCCGGGCTGTATATTTGGGAGGACGCCCAATATCTGGAAATCCGCGATATCGATACCGGCGGGGCGGTGGCGGACGGGAGCATCGGCGACATGGTCTGCACCTGCCTGTTCAAGGACGATATTTATCCCATCATCCGCTTCAACACCCACGATGTCACCCATATGCGCACGGACACCCCGCCCTCGGCCCTGAACCTGCGCCGCATCGAAGGGTTTTTGGGCCGCAGCGACAATATGGTCAAACTGCGCGGCATCAACGTCTTCCCGCAAGCCATCGGGGCCATGCTGGCCGGGCGGGCGGAGTTCACCGGCGAATTCATCTGCGAGGTGGTCCGCGACGGCGCCGGCCGGGACGAGATGACCGTCAGGGTCGAGGTCTTGGAACAAGACGCCGATCTGCCCGATATCTACTGCGAGATCCTGCGCCAAAAAATCGGCGTCGCGGTCAACGTCGCCCTGGCCGAACCAGGCGCCCTGGCGGAGTTGACCGGCATCGAAGCCCGCCAAAAACCCCTGCGCCTGATCGACAAGCGGTTTTGACGTTGGGCCGGAGATTTAACACAGGATTTAATGCGATATTTAAAAGGGTGACGTAATACTTATATCACACCAATGGAATAAATATATATTCAAAAACATTGATTGATATAAGTATTACGTCACCCTATTAAATATCCCCGCGATACCGAAAAAAACAGGCGGCGGGCCCCGGAATGCCGGGACACCGCCGCCTGGATCGGTTCAACGCCGGGGCTGGATTATTGCCAGTACACCACGCGCATGTCGTTGACGAACATGGGCGAAGAGGTCCACACGCCCATCAGGTTTTTCTTCCGCACCGTGGTCTTGGCCAACTGGAACAGAAAGCCGTTGACCGCATCCTTGGCCAATTTCCGCTGCGCCATTTTCAGGTATTTCGAGCGCATGGCGGGATCGCGGGCGCCATCCGCCTTTTCCATGATATCGTTGAATTCCGCATTGTCGTACTGAAAGTAGTAGCCTTTGCGGGCATAAATGCCGATGTCCATGGGTTCCACGTGGGAGACGATGGACAGATCGTAGGTCTTTTGCTTGTAGACCTGCTTCAGCCAAACCGGCCATTCCACGTTTTCGATGGTGATCTTGAAGCCCGCCTTGTTCAATTGCTGGGCCACGATCTGGCCGCCGTCGCGGGCATAGCCCGTGGGCGGCAGCTTCAGGGAAAGTTCCAGGCCGTCGGGATAGCCGGCTTCCTTCAACAGCATCTTTGATTTTTCGCGATCCAGGGGATAGGTGCCGGTCAGATCCAGATAGTCCGGATTATGCGGCGCGAAATGGCTGCCGATGGGGGTGCCGGCGCCGAACATGGCGCCATCGATGATCTCCTTGCGGTCGAGGGCGTGGGCGATGGCCTGACGCACTTTCAGTTTGGAAAGGGCGGGATGCTTGTTGTTGGTGGACAGGATGGTCTCGCCCTCGGTGGTGCCGAAAGTCACGGAAAACGCCGGGTCGGCCTTCAGCGGGCCGAGGCTTTCCGCGGCGCGGGAGAAGGGGATCAGATCCAGATCACCGGACATCATGGCGGCGATCTGGGCCGCTTGATCGTTGATGAAGCGGAACTTCACCTTGGTCAGCTTCACGGAGGCGGCATCCCGGTAGTTGGGGTCTTTTTCCATCAATACACTATCGCCCTTGACCCATTTAACGAACTTGAACGGACCGGTGCCGACCGGGTTGGTGGCATTGGTGGCGGCGGATTTCGGGCTGACAATCACCGAAGTGTTCTCGCCCATTTGGAACAGAAACATGGGCCGGGCCGCCTTCAAGGTGATGCGCACGGTATTCGCATCGGGCGTTTCGATCTTGGCCATGTTGACGAAACGCTTCTTGCGCTTGTTCTTGCTGTCCTCCGCCGCATTGGCCTCGAAGGTATATTTCACATCCGCCGAGGTGAAGGGGGTGCCGTCGTGGAACTTCACGCCCTGGACCAGGTCGAAGGTATAGACCAGGCCGTCGTCCGAAACAGTCCAGCTTTTCGCCAGCATGGGGCCGAAGGTGGCGTCTTCGTTAATGTGGGTCAGGTTCTCGTATATATTATACAGCGCGATCTGCCCGATCGCGGCGGCCGCGTTAGCGCGAGGATCCAGGCCGGGGGGCTCCAGCGTCATGGCGATGTTGACGGATGTCTTGGCCGCCGCGCCGAACGGCAAGGCGGCCACGGCGGCCACGGCGAGCGCGTAGCCGAATTTTCGAGCTATGGTCATTGTATTCCTCCCTGTGGAGACGTTGAGCTGTTTGGGTAATTTCGATTGGTGAACCTTAACCCAGGTCTCCGCCGTCCGCAAAGGCCTCCGGGTGGCTTTCCCGGTAGCTGGAAAAAGGCCCCAGGGCCTCCGCCGCGAAGACCGAACGGCCGATGGCCCGGCTCAAGCAATCGGCGGCCAGGGCGCCGATCCGCGCCAGCGACCCGATGGCGGGCTCGGGCAAGGGTATGCGGGTGGTCGAAAGGGCAAACACCACGTCGCCGTCGAACGGCGTGTGAATGGGGCGGATGGCCCGGGCCATGCCATCATGGGCCATGATGGCGACCCGTTTTGCCTGCGCCTTGTCCAGGGTGACGTTGGTGGCGACCACGGCCAGGGTGGTATTGCCGCCAAGTTGGCCGTCCGTTGGGGTATCGTCGGCCAAGGTATTGACGGCTCCGGGAGGCAACTGCCCGCCCATCTCGACATCCCGTTCCAGGGCCCAGGACCACAAGGTGCCACCGCCCGGCATGGTCGCGGCGCCAAACGGGTTTGCCACCACCAGGGCCGCGACCTGGATGCCGTCATCGTCCACGGCGGAGGCGCTGCCCAATCCGGCCTTCAAGGCACCGGCGGAGGCGCCCATGCCGGCGCCAATATTGCCCAAGGCAAAGTCCAGCCCGGCATCGCCGCAGGCCGCCCGCGCCAAGGCGCCATGGTCCGGGCAGCGGCCCCAGTCCTTCTCGCCGCCCATGGATAGATCATAGATAATGGCGCCGGGAACGATGGGCAGAAAATCTGAATTAAGCGCGAAACCCCGGCCTTGTTCGTGCAGCCACCGCACCACCGCATCGCCCGAGGCCAGGCCATGTACCGAACCGCCCGATAAACATATTCCGTCGATCCGCTCCATCCTGCAGGTGGGATCCAGCAAATCGGTCTCCCGCGTTCCGGGCGCGGCGCCCCGCACCTCGCCCGAGGCCACGCAGCGCTCCTCGGGCAGCACGACGGTAACACCCGTGCGCGCGCGTTGATCCTCGGCGTTTCCGACCAATATGCCGTCGACATCGGTAATCAGATTACGGGGACCGGGCCGGATCATCTAAATTTCATCTAAATATAATTCCAATATCACCGCGCCATTGCCGCCGAACTTTCGTCATCGCCGGGCGTGGCCCACTGCTGTCCGGTTT
>JAYGEB010000511.1:0-3082 GCA_046582595.1 Alphaproteobacteria bacterium
GGCCTTGCGATAGCTGGCAGCGGACTCATCCAGCCTTCCGAGTTTCTGCAGCGCCAGACCTAGATTGCTGTGCGCTTCGGCATCGCCGGGTTTGGCCGCAATGGCCTTGATGATGTACTTCGCGGCAACATCGTTCTGGCCAAACTGAAGGGCAATCACACCGAGCATTTGCAAGGCGACAGGCTGGTTGGGATCGGCTTCGAGTATCCGTTGGCAAGCTTCCTCGGCTTTGGCCAAATCGCCCGCGGTGTAATGCCGTATCGCAAGCTCCAGGGCTTGTTGGCCTGATGCGGATTTCCCGCGCGCCGCTTTTCTAGCCCCATGCCCGGATAATTTTCGTTGGCGACGTTTTTCCGCCCTATTCATTTTGCCGATCATTCCCTGAGTAATCTTGAGTTCCATGGCCAGCATATTCAAATTGCATCTTCACTCAACCGAAGAAAGGGCGGCTATGTCCGTTGCGCCCGTGAAGGCGGTGCCGGCGGGGTGAGCGGCGCGGCGTGGCTGTGGTGAGGGGGGGTGCTTATCATCCTTAAGGGTAATTGCCATTTCCGCACGGCATGGTTTCATTTACAAATAAGGGCGCCTGAAATGGGGCGATGGGGGACTAATGGTTAAGAACGACCCGATTTCGATCTATCTTTCCGAGATAAACAAGGCGCTGATGGCTAAAACGGCGACGGAACACACCCACCGCCCAGCCTTGAAAAGCTTGGTCGAAGCCATAGCCTCGGCTAGCGGCATGGACGTCACCGCCACCAACGAACCCAAGCAGGTAGATTGCGGTGCGCCGGATTACGTTATCACCGCCAACACCATCCCTTTGGGCCACATAGAGGCCAAGGACGTTGGCAAGGACTTGGATGCGGTCGAAAAGTCTGAACAGCTCAAGCGTTATTTTGACGGTCTGCCTAATTTGATCCTGACCGATTATCTGGAATTCCGCTGGTACGTTTTCGGCGAATACCGGATGACGGCAACACTTGACCGCGGCGACGGGGCGTATGAGATTTCAAGCCTCATCGCTGAATTTCTCAAATCCAAGATCAAGACCATCACCTCGCCGTCTAATCTGGCCAAGCGCATGGGCGGCCTCGCGCGTCTGATGCGTGACAGCATTCGCTCGGCCTTTAATGCGGAAGACAAAGGGGGCGAACTGCACAACCAGCTCAAGGGGTTCCGGCAAGTCCTGATCGAAGACCTAAGCGAAGATGAGTTCGCCGACATGTACGCCCAGACCATCTGCTACGGACTGTTCGCCGCGCGGTGCAACCACAAGGACAAGGAGCCCTTCACCCGTTACAAGGCCGCGCACGAACTACCCAAAACCAACCCTTTCCTGCGTAAGATTTTCGGCCACATCGCGGGACCTGATCTGGACGAGCGCGTCACCTGGATCGTCGACGATCTGGCCGAGCTTTTGGATCGCACGGACATTGCCACTATCCTCAAGGACTTTGGCCGCCGCACCCGGCGCGAAGATCCGGTGGTGCATTTTTATGAAACCTTCCTCGCCGAATACGAACCCAAGATGCGCGAAGCCCGTGGCGTCTATTACACTCCCGAACCGGTGGTGAGCTACATTGTCAAAAGCGTCGATGAAATCCTCAAGCGTGACTTCAAAATTTCCGAAGGCCTGGACGATTACAGCAAGGTCAAGGTGCCGAAAACCCTGATCGGCGGAAAGAAAGAGGCCCACAGGGTCACCATCTTCGACCCTGCCATCGGCACCGGCACGTTCCTGCACGAAGTGATTGCGCTAATCCGCGACCACATGGTGACGACGGGACAAACAGGAAGTTGGAGCAGTTATGTCTCCCAACACCTGTTGCCGCGGATTTTCGGGTTCGAGTTGTTGATGGCCCCATACGCCGTCTGTCACATGAAGCTGGGCCTGCAACTGGGGATACCGGCTATGACTTCAAAACCAATGAGCGTCTCCGCGTCTACCTAACCAATTCGTTACAAGAGGCACACGAAATGGCAGACCTGCCGCTGTTTGCCCAGGAATTGGCCCGCGAAGCGTAGCAAGCGGGCGAGGCCAAGCAGGACCAGCCGGTTATGGTGGTTCTGGGCAACCCGCCGTATTCGGGGCACTCCGCCAACAAGGGGGAATGGATTCGCAAGCTTTTGCGGGGTGAGGACACTATCACGGACAGCAAGACGGAGAGTTATTTCGAGATGGATGGCGAGCCGCTTGGCGCGCGCAACCCGAAATGGCTAAACAACGATTACGTCAAGTTCATTCGTTTTTCTCAATGGCGGATCGAGCAGACGGGCTTCGGCATCCACGCCTTCATCACCAATCATGGCTACCCGGACAATCCGACCTTTCGCGGCATGCGCCAAAGCCTGATGGCTACGTTCGATGACATTTACGTCCTCGACCTGCACGGCAATTCAAAGAAAAATGGAAAGGCTCCCGACGGCACGGCGGACAAGAACGTCTTCGATATCCAGCAGGGTGTGAGTATAGGAATATTCGTCAAGAAGAAAGGAAAATCAAACAAGCCCGCAACCGTGCGCCTCGCGGAACTGTGGGGCACCCGCGACGGTGTCGCCTGGGCCGGGGAAAAGCAACTGCCCATGGGCGGAAAATATGGCTGGCTCTATAAACACGATATTACGAATACAAAATGGGAAAAGCTGAGACCAGAAGGTGAGCGGTATCTCTATAAACCCATCGATAAGTCCACGTTTCCTGAATATGCGTCATGTTGGAAAATTATCGATATATTAGACACTTATTCGGTTGGAATAATCCCATCCAGAGATGCCTTTGTAATTGATGTGGATGATGGCCAATTGAAGAGCCGCATACGGGAATTCAGAGACCAGGAATTACAACAATCTATAAGAAAGTATAAACTGAGGGATGTAAGAGAAACATCGATCAAAAAATCGCATGAGATGGTTAAATCCCTTAGTAATTTAGACAACTATATTTGTGACCTTATGCAACGGCCTTTTGATATCAGAAAAATGTTTTATCACCATTCTCTTGTTAGATGGCCTGTCTATGACATAACTCACCATATGCATTCTGGGGAAAATCTTGCATTAACATCAATTCGCTCGCTGG
>JAYGEB010000518.1:0-17556 GCA_046582595.1 Alphaproteobacteria bacterium
CGACGCTCTTCCGATCTGAGGAAATGGTCCGTTTGAGGTACAGGTTGGCTTCCAGGCAGGGTTCTTCCTCGTCCCCGATAACCAACAAGGTCGGGACTTCCAAGGCCCGAAGGTCATCTTCCAGATCGTACAGGGACGGCCGCTTTGCCTGCACCCCGGCCATGGTCCGCCCCGTGCCTTCCGCCGAATGGCTCAGGAAACGTTCCTGAAAATCAGCGAAGCCGCGCGGATCCTTGTTCTGGAACTGAACCCGCGTCGGGCCCAGGGAATAGGGCCTGCCCACGGCCTCCATGCCCTTCTCCATGAACGACTGGGCAAGCTCCGCGACCTCCCGGTTGAAGCCGTCACGGCTGTCTTTCTTGGCGCCATAGCCGCAACCCAACACAACCAGACTGCGCGCCATCGGGGCATAGCGCAAACCGAAATGCAAGGTCGCGAACGCACCCATGGAACAGCCCACGATGTGGGCCTTGTCAATATCCAGCCCGCGCATCACGGCGGCGATATCGTCGGTCGCCAAATCCTGGGAATAGAGCTCGGGATCGCTGGGCACGTCGGAAGGGGGATAACCCCGGGCGTTGTAGCCGATGCAGCGGTAGCGCCGGGAGAAGAATCGCATTTGCAGCTCCCACGAACGCAGATCGTCGGCGAATTCATGCACGAATATGATCGGATCGCCCACTCCTGCTTCCTCGTAATACAGTTTGGCGCCTTCGGCCTGGATATGTGGCATGAAACTGGATCCTCCCTAAAATTCTTCCTCGGCCTGTAATTCGGCCATGCGTTCGGCGGCGGCTTCCGGATTGAAGCCCAGACTCCGCATGGTGGCGCGAAAATGATCCGGTATCGGCGCCTCGACGGACAATGTGCCGCCATCGGGGTGCGGCAAGGCGATCGATTTCGCATGTAGATGCAGGCCCGCGCCAAGGTCCATGCCCGGCAGGGTGGCATCAATACCGCCGTATTTGCCATCGCCCAGGATCGGGGTGCCAACGGCGGCGCAATGGACCCGCAATTGATGGGTCCGTCCCGTGCGCGGCCACAAGGCCAGCCAGGCGGCCTGATCGCCGATTTTCTCGATCACCGCGAAATCCGTGATGGCAACTTTGCCCAGCTTGCGGTCAACCCGAACCCTCTCGCCATCCCGGCCCGGCATCTTGGCCAAGGGCAAATCGATCCGGCCCCGGTCAAGCGAGGGCACGCCGGAGGTAATGGCCCAATAAAGTTTCTCCCCATCCCGGCCGCGAAACGACCCCGTCAGGTGCGTGGCGGCACGGGCGTGGCGGGCCAGGACCAGAACGCCCGTGGTATCCCGGTCCAGGCGATGCACCAGGCGGGGCCGCTCGGCCGCGTCGAATTTCAAGGCCTCCAACATGCCGTCCACATGGCGCAAGGTGCCGCTGCCCCCCTGCACCGCCAACCCGGCGGGCTTATCGAGCACCAGCACCGATGGGTCCCGATGCAGAATGCGCCCCCGTAGTTCCTTGGCGTCCTGGTCAGCCACTTTTGGCCGGGGCTTTTTGGGTTTTGGCGCCTCCAGCGGTGGCACGCGGACCATCTGGCCCGGCGTCAGGCGATGGCCGGCCTTGACCTTGGCGCCGTCCACCCGAACCTGGCCCTTGCGCAGCATTTTTTCCAGGCGGCCATGGCTAAGCTCGGGATAGCGGCGGCGGAACCAACGGTCCAGACGCACTTCGCCCTCGTCCGGGTCCACCTCGACCATTTGCACGGCGCTCATGTCAGCACCTGACGAAACAACCACAGGCCGGCGAACAGGCCGCCAATCGACAGCAACACACTGCCGGCGACATAGGCGAAGGCCGGGCCCAGGCTGCCTCGCTCCAGCAGCACGACAACATCCAGGGAGAAGGCCGAGAATGTGGTGAACCCCCCCAACAGGCCGACGACGAGAAAACCCCGCATCTCCTGGGTCGCGGACCAGCGCAGCGCCATATATTCAACCAGCATGCCAAGCGCCAGCGAACCCAAAACATTTACCGCCAAAGTGCCCCAGGGCAGGCCAAGGCCGGTCCAGCGCATGACCTGACCCGAGACCAGATGCCGCCCCACGGCGCCCAAGGCGCCTCCGGCGGCGATGGCAAACAGCATATTCATGGCTCCGCCCCCGGCCGACGGCGAAGTTTATCCCAATAGGCCATGCGTTTGGCGACCTCCCGCTCAAAACCGCGCGCCGCCGGGCGGTAGAAATTTTGCCGGGGCGTCTGTTCGGGAAAATAATCCTGGCCGGAAAACCCCTCCTCCGTGCCATGGTCGTAAACGTAGTCCTTGCCGTAGCCCAGATCCTTCATCAGGGAGGTGGGCGCGTTCAGGATATGCTTCGGCGGCATCAGGGAGCCGGTGTCGCGGGCAAAGCGATTGGCCCGGCTCATGGCCTCGTAGGCGGCGTTGGACTTGGGTGCCGTCGCCAGATAGATCACCGCCTGGGCAATGGCCAGTTCCCCTTCCGGGCTGCCCAGAAAATCATAGGCTTCCTTGGCGGCATTGGCCTGAATCAGGGCCTGCGGGTCGGCGAGACCGATATCCTCCACCGCGAAGCGAACCAGGCGCCGGGCGATATACAAAGGCTGTTCACCCGCCGTCAACATTCGGGCCAGCCAATAAAGCGCGGCATCCACGTCGGAGCCGCGCAGGGATTTGTGCAGGGCGCTGATCAGGTTGTAGTGCCCCTCCTGGGCCTTGTCATAGACCGGCGCCCGGCGCTGCAAGGTCTGGCTCAAGGCGGCGACATCCAGGGGCGGTCCGTCATCCATGGCCAAAAGCTCTTCGGCCAGGTTCAGGACAAAGCGACCGTCGCCGTCGGCCATGGCGCGCAGGGCCGGGCGGGCCTCCGCCCGTAACGGCAACTCGCGGCCGCTCGCGGCCTCGGCCCTGCAAAGCAGTTCTTCCAGGGCGTCATCATCCAGGCGGCCGAGGACCAGGACCTGACAGCGGGACAACAGGGCGGCGTTCAGCTCGAACGACGGATTTTCCGTGGTGGCGCCGACCAGGACGATGGTGCCGTCTTCCACATAGGGCAAAAAGCCATCCTGCTGGGCGCGGTTGAAGCGGTGGATTTCGTCCACGAACAACAATGTACCCTGGCCGCCGATACGGCGTTCACCGGCCGCGGCAAAGACCTTGCGCAGATCCCCAACACCAGAAAACACCGCCGAAAGCTGTTCGAAATGCAATCCCACATGGGCTGCCAGCAGGCGCGCGATGGTGGTCTTGCCACTGCCGGGCGGCCCCCACAAGACCAATGATGCAAGACGTCCCGCCGCCAGCATGCGGCGGAGCGCGCCGTCCTCGGCCAACAGATGGTCCTGGCCGATAACCTGATCCAGATCAACCGGGCGCAGGCGTTCGGCCAAGGGCCGCGACGGCCCCTGGTCCATGCCGGCGGCATCGAAAAGATTGCTCATAAACCGAACCGGATGGTGCGGGTCTTGCTGCCTCGCTGCATGGTGATGCGCCACTCTTCGACGGGCGTTTCCATGGCCGAGACGAGGTCTTTCACCAGGTTGATGCGGGTTCTGTTCACTTGCAGAATTTTGTCGCCCGCGCGCAGGTAGCGCCGGGCCGGGGTACGCCGGTCGACCTGCATGATGATGACGCCGCGGCTCCAGGTATCCCGTCCCAATTCCTCGGCCAGGGCGGGCGAGAGGTTGGCGACGGTGACGCCCGTCAAGGGTTGGCGGCCACCCAATTCGGTTAGCTTGCGGGGCGGTATTTCCGGCGCGGCCATCAGTTTCAAGGTGACGGGCCGCACATTGCCGTCGCGCAACATTGCAAAGGAGGCATCCTCGCCGATCATGCGCGTGCCCAGGCGGAAGTTCAGGGCCCTGGGCGAGGCCACGTCGTGGCCATCGACGGCCAAAATCACATCGCCCACGGCCATCCCTGCGCTGTCCGCCGGGCTGCCGGGGAAGATGGTCCGGACCATCACGCCCAGGGGCCGCTTCATACCCATGGAGGCGGCAATATCGGCCGTGACGGTTTGGGTCGAGGCGCCCAGCCAGGGCCGTATTACATGTTCCAGGCCGGCCTTGGCGCTGGTCAGGACCGCCCGCACCATGGCCGAGGGCACGGCAAAACCAATGCCGTTGGAACCGCCCGTCTTGGAATAGATCGCCGTGTTAATGCCGGCCAGCCGGCCATCCATGGTGATCAGGGCGCCGCCGGAATTTCCGGGGTTGATGGCCGCATCGGTCTGAATAAAGAATTGAAAATCAGAGACGCCGATACCCGTCCGCGCCAGGGCCGAGACGATACCCGAGGTCACGGTCTGTCCCACATTGAAGGGATTGCCGATGGCCAGCACCAGATCGCCGACTTCCAAACTGTCGGAATCCCGCAGTTGCAGAAAGGGAAATTTTTCGCCGTCCGTGTCGATTTTCAAAACCGCCAGATCCGTGCGCTCATCATCCAAAATCAAGGCCGCGTCGAATTCCCGGCGGTCCGATAGGGCGACCGTAATTTCGTCGGCGCCGGCAATCACATGATGATTGGTGACGATCAGGCCATCGGCGGTCAATAGCACGCCGGAGCCGAGAGAATTCTGCTGCCGCCGCCGCGTCCGGCCGCCGCCGCCAAAGCGCTCGCCAAAAAAACGACGGAAAAATGGATCGTCGAACAGCGGCGAGCGCACGACCTGTTCCACCACCCGGCGGGTATAGATATTGACCACCGCGGGGGCCGCCCGCTTGACCAACGGCGCGAAGGAAAGCTGGATCTGCGCCTTGTTTTTGGGCAGCGTTTTGGTCGCCGCGGCCACCGGCGCGGCGGCGACAAGGGCCATCGATAACATAACTATTATCCACGCCGCCGGCAAAAACCTGCTCACGATCGAAAGATCCCTTCTCCAACTGGTTGAGCCATAATCAACCCCTCAAACAACAGGGGCAGCCCAAAGGCCGCCCCAGTGTGATCCTATCGCGCCGCCTGGCAAGCCTTCCGATCAGGCGGCGACATCCTCGTCATCGTCTTCACCGGGCACGGGGCCTGAATCCAGGCCCTTGGCCTCAAGGTCGCGATCGACGAATTCGATATAGGCCATGGGCGCACAATCGCCATAGCGGAAATTGGCCCGGATGATCCGGATATACCCGCCCTGGCGGTCCTTGTAACGTTCGCCCAGAACATCGAACAGTTTGGCCACCATGGCGCGGTCGGGCAGGCGGGCATAGGCCAGCCGGCGGGCATGCAGATCGCCGCGCTTACCCAAGGTAATCAATTTTTCCACGATGGGACGCAGTTCCTTGGCCTTGGGCAGGGTGGTCTGGATCTGTTCGTGTTTAATCAAGGCCGAAGCCATATTGGCGAACATCGCCTTGCGGTGGGAACTGTCCCTATTCAGTTTGCGTCCACTTTTGCGGTGCCGCATATCGCTACTCCTTTGCCCAACCTTGCGAAGACGTTCGCAAGGCTAGAAATCCGTTTCCATCTGTTTCGCCAGATCGTCGATGTTTTCGGGCGGCCATTCGGCGACTTCCATGCCGAGATGCAGGCCCATTTGGGTCAGCACTTCCTTGATCTCGTTCAAGGATTTGCGGCCGAAATTGGGCGTCCGTAGCATCTCCGATTCTGATTTTTGCACCAGATCGCCGATATAGATGATGTTGTCGTTTTTCAAGCAATTCGCCGAGCGCACCGACAGTTCCAACTCGTCCACCTTGCGCAGCAAATTGCGGTTGATGCGCGGCTGTTCCGGTTCGAAATGCACCGGCTCCTCGCGCGGCTCCTCGAAATTAATAAAAAGCTGCAACTGGTCCTGCAAGATACGGGCGGCGAAGGCAATGGCGTCTTCGGGCGTCACCGTGCCATCGGTTTCCACGTCCATGGTCAGCTTGTCGTAGTCCAGGATCTGCCCTTCACGGGAGTTTTCCACCCGGTAGGCCACCTGACGCACGGGGCTGAACACGGAATCGATCGGGATCAGTCCAATGGGGGAATCTTCGCCGCGGTTGTGTTCCGCCGCCCGATAGCCCTTGCCGCTTTCGACCGTTAATTCCATTGACAGCTTGGCGCCCTGATCCAGATGACAGATCACCAAATCCGGCGTCACCACCTCTATATCGGGGCCCATTTCCAGGTTTGCCGCCGTGACCGGGCCCGGACCTTCCGCCTTTAGGGTCATGCGCCGCGGCCCTTCACTGTGCAGACGCACCGCCAGCCCCTTGATGTTCAGAACGATGTCCGTCACATCCTCCCGCACGCCGGGGATCGACGAGAATTCATGCAGAACCCCGTCGATCTGCAGGGACGTCACCGCCGCGCCATGTAATGACGACAACAGTATGCGCCTCAAAGAGTTGCCCAAGGTCAGGCCAAAGCCGCGCTCCAGCGGCTCCGCCACCAAGGTTGCCTTGCGATCCGGATCAACGTCCGTATCAATGCTCAACTTGTTGGGTTTAATTAGTTCTTGCCAGTTCTTCTGGATCACGTCGTATCCTCGCGCTCGCCAACCGCCGCACCCGGGAGGTTCCCGGAATTTCTAAGTCCTCGTCCGACCGGCGCGAAAGTGGCGCCGGCGGTAAGGATTTAGACTCGCCGCCGTTTGGGTGGCCGACAACCATTGTGTGGTATCGGCGTCACGTCCTTGATGAATGTAATGGTGAAACCCACCGATTGCAGGGCCCGAAGGGCCGACTCCCGCCCCGAACCCGGACCCTTGACGAAAACTTCAAGGGTTTTCATGCCATGCTCTTGAGCCTTGTTGCCGGCATCTTCCGCCGCCATCTGAGCCGCATATGGCGTCGATTTGCGGGAGCCCTTGAACCCCTGCGCGCCGGCGGACGACCAGGCAATGACATTGCCCTGAACATCCGAAATGCTGATCATGGTGTTGTTGAATGTCGCATTGACATGCGCCACGCCAGAGATGATGTTTTTCTTCTCCCGGCGGCGGACGCGTGTACGATCTTTTGCCATTGGCTAACCTATTTCTTCCTGCCGGCAATGGGCCGTGCCGGGCCTTTGCGCGTGCGCGCGTTGGTATGGGTACGCTGACCGCGCAGGGGCAGGCCCTTGCGGTGACGGATGCCGCGGTAACAGCCAAGATCCATCAGACGCTTGATATTCATGGCGACATCACGGCGCAAATCGCCCTCGACCATATGGTCCCGGTCGATCACTTCACGAATTTGCATGACCTCCTGGTCGGTCAGTTCCGCCACCCGGCGTTCCCGGGGGATGCCGATTTTTTCACAGATATCCGTGGCCTTGGTCCTGCCAATGCCATGGATATAGGTCAATGAAATCTCGACCCGTTTATTGGTCGGAATATTAATGCCAGCTATCCGCGCCACCCAGTTTCTCCTCGTCCATCTCTCGTCACAAAATGCTCAAATCGCTCGGCCCGGCCGGTCACCAGACCGGTTCGGCCCCGCCCACGGGAGCAACCACAATAGCGGCGTTCACGATGCATGTGGAACCCCGCGATCTAATGCCATTTTACCGCCAAGTCAATGCCTTAAGCCCCCGTCAGAGCAGCTTGAATCTGCCGGGCTACTTCATCGATACCGGCCATGCCGTCAACCGACTTCAAATGGCCTTTTTCCCGGTAAAAGGGCAGCAAGGGGGCCGTCTGTTCGTGATAGGCCCGCAACCGGGCTGTCACCGCCTCGATATTGTCGTCGGAACGGCGGCTGAAATCGGTACGGCCGCAATTATCGCAGATGCCCGCGACTTTAGGCCGCAGATATTCATCATGATATCCCGCGCCGCAATTGGCGCAGGTATAGCGGCCGGTAATCCGCCCGATCAGCAGGGCGTCGTCCGCCTTGATCTCAACCACGGCGTCCAGAACCAGAGATTTTTCCGCCAGCATGCCCTCCAGTGCCCCGGCCTGGGCCAGGGTGCGGGGAAAGCCGTCCAAAATAAAGCCGTTCTTGCAGTCGTCTTCGTTCACCCGCTCGGAAATCATGGCAACCAGGATATCATCCGAGACCAGGTCTCCGGCATCCATCACCGTCTTGGCGCGCTGGCCAATGGGGGTGCCCGCCGCCACGGCGGCCCGCAACATTTCGCCCGTGGAAAGCTGCACGATCTTATAGGCATCGACCAGGCGTTGCGCCTGGGTGCCCTTGCCGGCGCCGGGCGGACCCAACAGTATTAGTCTCAACGCCAAATCCTCATCGGTTCCGGCCCCGCAATTTGGATTTCTTGATCAGCCCTTCGTATTGATGCGCCAGCAGGTGGGATTGGATCTGCGACACCGTATCCATGGTCACGCTGACGACGATCAACAATGAGGTGCCGCCGAAATAGAACGGCACGGCATATTGCGACATCAAGATTTCCGGCAGCAGACAGACCAGGGCCAGATAACCCGCGCCCACCACGGTCAGCCGGGTCAGCACATAGTCGAGATATTCGGCCGTGCGCTTGCCGGGCCGGATACCGGGAATGAAACCGCCGTATTTCTTTAAATTATCCGCCGTATCGGCCGGGTTGAAGACAATGGCGGTGTAGAAAAAGCAGAAGAAAACGATGCCGCCAATGTAGAGCGCAAGAAACAACGGCTGCCCCCGTCCGAGCAGGGATGTCACCGTGGTCAGCCACTCGGGCCCGCCCTGGGCCGAGAACGAGGCAACCGTCACCGGCAGCAACAGCAGGGAAGAGGCGAAAATCGGCGGGATCACGCCGGCCGTGTTCAACTTCAACGGCATATGGGTGCTTTCGCCGCCAAACATGCGCTGGCCGACTTGACGCTTTGGATATTGCACCACGATGCGGCGCTGGGCCCGTTCGATAAAGACGATAAAGGTGATGGTGGCGATGACCAGAAGGATCAAAAACAGAATGAACAAGGTGTTCAAGGCGCCAGTGCGGCCCAACTCCAGGGTCGAGGCGATGGCGGAGGGCAGTTGCGCCACGATACCGGCGAAGATGATCAGCGAGATACCGTTGCCCACGCCCCGGGCGGTGATCTGTTCACCAAGCCACATCAGGAAAATCGTGCCGCCCACCAGAGTGATCACCGTACTGGCCTTGAAGAACACGCCGGCCGACAGCACCACGCCTGGGCTGCCCTCCAGGCCGGCGGCAATGCCGTAGGCTTGCAGGGCGGTCAACACCACGGTGCCATAGCGGGTATATTGATTGATTTTTTTGCGGCCCTGCTCGCCTTCCTTCTTCAATTGCTCCAGATGGGGCGAAACCGTGGTCAGAAGCTGAATGATGATGGAAGCCGAAATATACGGCATGATGTTCAGGGCGAAGATCGTCATCCGCCCCAAGGCGCCGCCCGAGAACACATCGAACATGCCGAGGATGCCGCCGCGCTGTTGATCGAAAAGGTCCGCCAGCGCCGCCGGATCGATACCGGGAATCGGGATATAGGTGCCAATGCGATAGATGATCAGGGCGCCCAGGGTGAACCAAAGACGCTTCTTTAACTCCGTGGCCTTGGAAAAAGCTCCGAAGTTTATGTTCGCCGCCAGTTGTTCAGCCGCCGATGCCATATAATTCGTCTCCGCGGCAACCTCGCATCACCCTGCAAAAGCCGCCTGTTTCAAACTTGCCCGCCCAGCGCGGCCTTTACGCCCCGGCCTCGTCCTTGGCCTCGTTTTCGGGGGCGACTTCCCGCGCCACGGTCACGGTGACCGAGCCGCCAGCGGCTTCCACCGCCTTGACCGCCGCCGCCGAGGCGCCGGCCACGGTCATTTCCACCTTGGCCTTCAAGGTACCCTTGGCCAGCAGGCGGACGCCGTCGCGGGCCCGGCGCACGACGCCGGATGCGATCAGTTCGTCAAGGCCAATGGGTTTTTCGGCGTCCAGTTTCCCCGCGTCGATCGCGGTCTGCAGCCGGCCCAGATTGACCACTTGGTAATGCTTGGCAAAAATGTTGTTAAAGCCCCGTTTCGGCAGGCGGCGGTACAAAGGCATCTGGCCGCCCTCGAAACCCTTGATGGCGACGCCCGAGCGAGATTTCTGGCCCTTGTTGCCCCGGCCGGCGGTTTTGCCCTTGCCGGAACCGGGCCCCCGGCCCAGACGCTTGGATTTGTGCCGCGCGCCGGGGTTGTCGCGCAATTCATTCAATTTCATGACTTACGCCTCTCCTTCGACGCGAACCAGATGATGCACCCGGTTGATCATGCCGCGCACGGAAGGGGTATCCTCCAACTCACGGGTTCTGTGCATCTTGTTGAGGCCGAGGCCGACCAAGGTCGCCCGTTGCCATTTCGGCCGCCCGATCGGACTGCCGATCTGGGTTACGGTCAATTTCTTTTTCGCTTTCGCCATGGTTCGCTTTCCACTCTGGTCTAAACAGCCAAGGCCCAATCAACTTGGCGGCTTTAAGGCAAAACCCCTCGGCCACATATAGGCATCATTGGCGCTATTGAAAGCGCCGGTTACGCCTCCGCCGCCTCTTCGGGCGCCGCATCCGCCGCCCCATTGTCCGCCGCCCGGCCGCGGCCGCGCCGGCCGATGATTTCGGCGACCTTTTTTCCGCGCTTGGCCGCGACCGTGCGCGGCGAAACCTGGTTTTTCAGCGCCTCGAACGTGGCGCGGACCATGTTATAGGGGTTGGAGGAACCTTGCGACTTGGTCACCACATCTTGTACGCCAACGCATTCGAACACCGCGCGCATGGGCCCGCCGGCGATGATGCCGGTGCCGGGAGGCGCCGCGCGCAAGAACACCTTGCCGGCGCCGTGGCGGCCGTGGATATCATGATGCAGGGTCCGGCCTTCCCGCAAGGGCACGCGGATCATGCCCTTTTTAGCTGTTTCCGTCGCCTTGCGAATGGCCTCGGGCACCTCGCGGGCCTTGCCGTGGCCAAATCCCACCCGGCCTTTTTGATCGCCAACGACGACCAGGGCGGCAAAGCCGAACCGGCGGCCGCCCTTGACCACCTTGGCGACCCGATTGATATGGACCAGTTTATCGACAAACTCGCTGTCGCCGCGGTCCCCGTAATCATTGCGTGCCATGCGACCCTCGCCTTTCCTAAAAACAGGTCTAAAAACTCAGGCCGGCTTCACGCGCCGCATCCGCCAGCGCCTTGATCCTGCCATGAAATCGATAACCGCCGCGATCAAATACCACGGTGTCAACGCCGGCGCTTTTCGCCCGCTCGGCGATCAGGGCGCCAACCCTTGCCGCCGCTTCCTTGTCCGCGCCGGTCTTCAACGACCCACGCAGGTCTTTTTCCAAACTGGACGCCGACGCCAAGGTCCGTCCCGCCACATCGTCGATCACTTGCACATAGATGTGCTGGGAAGAGCGGAAGACGGAAAGCCGCGGCCGGCCGGCGTTGCGCCTTGCCAAGGCGCTGCGATTGCGCCGCTTGCGGTGCTTGAATAGTTCTTTGGAATTGCCCATTTTCGCCTACTTCTTCTTGCCTTCCTTGCGGAAGATATATTCACCCACATAGCGCACGCCCTTGCCCTTGTAGGGTTCGGGCGGCCGGTACGAGCGGATAACGGCGGCGACCTGGCCAACCTTCTGCTTGTCGATACCCTTGACCTTGATCACCGTGGGCCGTTCGCATTCAATCTCGATACCATCGGGAATAGGAAAATCGATGTCGTGGCTGTGGCCCAATTGCAGCTTCAATATCTTGCCCTGAAGTGCCGCGCGGTAACCGACGCCCTGGATTTCCAGGTCCTTGGTGAATCCTTCCGAAACACCGGTAACGAGATTCTGCGCCAGACTGCGTTGCAGGCCCCACATGGAGCGCGACAACTTGCTCTGGTCCTTCGGCGTCACGACAAGTTGATTGCCTTCGTGGCTGATATCAACCTGATCCACCACGGTCATGGACAGTTCGCCCAGCTTGCCCTTGGCGGTCAACGCCCGGGCCGCCAGCTCGATGGTGACGCCGTCGGGCACGATCACCGGTCTTTTTCCAATTCGGGACATCACGGCTCCCCTAAAATACCTGGCAAAGGACTTCGCCGCCCACGTTGGCTTCCCGCGCCTCGGCATCCGAGAGCACGCCCTGGGGCGTGGTCAGTATAGAAATGCCCAGGCCGTTGGCCACGCGCGGCAATTGCTTCACGGAGGAATAAACCCGCCGGCCCGGCGTGGAAACCCGCTTGATCTGTTGGATCACCGGCTCGCCTTCATAATACTTCAACTCAATCGACAGCTCGGCCTTGCCGCGGTCATAGTCCGTTCGGGAATAGCCGCGAATATAACCTTCGCGCTGCAGAACTTCCAAGACCCGTTCCCGCATCCGCGAGGCCGGCGAATGAACGGAACCCTTGCCCGCGCGCTGGCCATTGCGGATGCGCGTCAGCATATCGCCGATTGGATCGGTCATCGACATCGTTACGCCCTCCTCTACCAGCTAGACTTTGTCAGGCCCGGAATCTGCCCGAGCGAACCCAGTTCGCGCAGCGCGATTCGGGATAATTGGAATTTCCGGTAATAACCGCGCGGGCGGCCCGTCAATTCACAGCGGTTGCGTACCCGGTTGGGCGCGGAATTACGCGGCAATTGGGCCAGCTTCAGCCGAGCCGCGAAGCGCTCTTCCTGGCCCAGGCTCTTGTCCGAGGCAATAGCCTTCAGACGGTTGCGCTTGGCGGCATACTTCCCGACCAACTTGATCCGGGCCTTGTTCTTTTCAATGGCGCTTTTCTTGGCCATGCATGGAACCCCTTGGTTTCCCTTGTGATGCGAAAGTCCCGAAAGCGAAACTTCCGCCGAAAATCCTTAACGTCTCAGCTTTTATCCAAATCGGATATTAGCTTTGAAAAGGCATGTTGAACCCGGCAAGCAACGCCCGGCCCTGGTCATTGTTGGCCGCCGTGGTACAGATCACCACGTCCATCCCGCGCACCTCATCAATCTCGTCGTAATTGATCTCGGGAAAGATGAGTTGCTCCGTCAGGCCCATGGCATAATTGCCCCGGCCGTCGAAACTCTTGGGCGAAAGGCCCCTGAAATCCCGGACCCGCGGCAAGGCCACGGTAATCAGACGATCCAGGAATTCGTACATCCGGTCACGGCGCAAGGTCACCTTGCATCCGATCTGCATGCCCTCACGCAGCTTGAACACCGCGACCGAGCGCTTGGCGATGGTGATCACCGGCTTTTGCCCGGCGATCTTGACCATGTCGGCATAGGCGGCATCGACCTTTTTACGGTCATCGGTGCCCGCGCCGACACCCATGTTGAGGATGATTTTATCCAGGCGGGGCACCTGCAGGTCGTTGGTGAAGTCAAAATCCGCCTTCAGCTTGCCGTGCAGTTCGCCCTGATACATCTGCTTCAACCGTGGCATATCAGACATCAATAATTTCCCCCGATAGCTTGGCGAAGCGGACCTTGCGGCCATCTTCGAGGAATTTGTAGCCGACCCGCGTTGCCGTCCCGTCCTTGGGATCGGCCAGGGCCACGTTGGAAATATGGATCGACGCTTCCTTTTCGATGATACCGCCCGGTTGCGTCTGGCTTGGCCGGGTGTGCCGCTTGACCATGTTGACGCCATCCACCAGGACGCGGTCATCGGCCCGCAGAACCCGCAGGATGGAGCCCGTCTTGCCCTTGTCCCGACCGCTGACAACGATCACGTCGTCGCCCTTTTTCAATTTGAATTTCTTCGCCATCAGATGACCTCGGGCGCCAATGAGATGATTTTCATATGATTCTTGGCCCGCAGTTCGCGTGTCACCGGGCCGAAGATACGGGTCCCGATGGGCTCGTTCTGGGGGTTGATCAAGACGGCGGCGTTGCGGTCGAAACGGATCGCGGAGCCGTCCGCGCGATGAATATCCTTGGCCGTGCGCACCACGACGGCGCGGTGAATATCGCCTTTTTTGACCCGGCCGCGGGGGATTGCCTCCTTGATGGAAACGACGATGATATCGCCGACGGAAGCATATTTGCGTTTCGAGCCGCCGAGCACCTTGATGCACTGCACCCGGCGGGCACCGGAATTATCGGCGACTTCGAGCATGGTTTCTGATTGGATCATGGCTGTTTACCTAAATTCGTCCGCGCGAAGGCAGTCCTAGCTCGCCGCTGCCTCGGCCAGGACGATCCACCGCTTGTTCTTTGAAATCGGGGCGCATTCCTGAATGCGCACCCGGTCGCCAATCTTGAATTTGTTTTCCGGGTCGTGGGCGTGGAACCGCTTGGACCGCCGGATCACTTTTTTGTACAGCGCATGGGTAAAGCGGCGCTCGACACGGACCACGATGGTCTTGTCGTTTGTGTCGCTGACCACGACGCCCTGCATGATGCGTTTTGGCATCCCGTTCTCCTCGATCCTAAGCCTGTGCCTGTCCATCCGCCCGCATCCGGCTCATCACCGTCTTGATGCGGGCGATATCGCGGCGCACTTGGCGCACGCGGGCGGTATTCTCCAACTGGCCGCTGGCCCGCTGGAAGCGCAGATTGAACTGCTCCTTGCGCAGGTCCAGAAGCTGATCGGTCAACTGGTCCTTGGTCTGGCCGCGCAGTTCTTCCGCTTTCATCACCGGCCCTCCCCAAGACGGGCGATGAACCGGGTCTGCACGGGCAGTTTGGCGGCCGCCAGACGGCAGGCCTCGCGCGCCACCTCGACCGGCACGCCATCCAATTCGAACATCACTCGGCCCGGCTTAACCCGGCAGATCCAAAATTCGGGCGTGCCCTTGCCTTTACCCATGCGCACCTCGGTCGGCTTCTTTGACACCGGCACATCGGGAAAGATACGGATCCACAATTTGCCCGCGCGTTTCATTTGCCGGGTCATGGCGCGGCGGGCGGCCTCGATCTGCCGCGCGGTGATCCGCGCCGGGCCCACGGCCTTCAAACCGTAGGCGCCGAAATCCAGCTTATTGCCGCCCTTGGCCTTGCCGTGAATACGGCCCTTGTGGGCCTTGCGGAACTTTGTTCTTTTTGGCTGCAACATGACCTGATCAACCTAGTCCTTGTCGTTTCAAACAGACCCCTACGAACGTTGGGTCTGGGTATCCTGATTACGTTGGTCCTGGGCCATGGGGTCGTGCTCCATGATCTCGCCCTTGAAGACCCACACCTTGACGCCACAGGTGCCGTAGGCGGTGAAGGCCGTGGCCTCGCCGTAATCGATATCGGCGCGCAGGGTATGCAGGGGCACCCGGCCCTCGCGGTACCATTCCGTCCGGGCGATTTCCGCACCGCCCAGGCGGCCGCCGCAATTGATGCGGATGCCCAGCGCGCCCAGACGCATGGCCGATTGCACGGCCCGTTTCATGGCCCGGCGAAAGGCGATGCGCCGTTCAAGCTGATTGCAAATGTTTTCCGCCACCAGCTTGGCATCGATTTCCGGTTTGCGAATTTCCACGATATTCAAATGCACATCGCTGCCGGTCATTTGCGACAGAGCCTGGCGCAACTTTTCGATATCGGCGCCCTTCTTGCCGATAACCAGGCCGGGACGGGCGGTGGAAATGGTCACCCGGGCCTTTTTGGCGGGCCGTTCGATGACAACACGGGAGATGCCGGCTTGGTGCAGGCGCTTCTGCAAAAAACGGCGGATCTTGATATCCTCGTGCAGCAGGGGGCCGTATTCACGCTTGTTGGCGTACCAGCGGCTGTCCCAGGTTCGGTTGATACCGAGCCGCAGGCCGATCGGATTTACCTTTTGACCCATATTAATTGGCCTCCTCGTGTTCGCGCACCACGATGCGTATTTCGCTGAATGGTTTCAAGATGCGGGCCATCCGGCCCCGGGCGCGCGGACGCATGCGCTTCATGACCATGTTCTTACCGACGCTGGCCTCGGCCACAAACAGGGCGTCCACGTTCAGGTCGTGGTTGTTTTCCGCATTGGCGATGGCCGATTGCAAGACTTTTTTCACCAGGCCGGCGACCCGGCGTTTGGAAAAGGTCAAATCGGCTAGGGCGCCTTCCACATCCTTGCCCCGGATCATTTGCGCCACCAGGTTCAACTTCTGCGGCGAGGTCCGGATATTCCGTCCCTGAGCGCCGGCTTCGTTGTCGGCGAGACGCCGCTCTACTGCTCGCTTGCCCATGGCCCTAACCCCGCCGTGATTTCTTATCGGCGGCGTGGCCATAATAAGTGCGCGTCGGCGCGAACTCGCCGAACTTGTGCCCCACCATGTCCTCGTTCACCAATACCGGAATATGTTTATGGCCATTATGGACGCCGAACCTCAGCCCGACGAACTGCGGCAATATGGTCGAGCGCCGAGACCAGATCTTGATCACATCCTTACGCCCCGAAGCCGCGGCCACTTCCGCCTTTTTCAGCAGATAGCCATCAACGAAGGGGCCTTTCCAGACAGAACGGGTCATCTCTATACCGCCTCTCTATTTCGTGCGCCGGCGGCGCAAAATATACTTACTGGAGGGCTTTTTCGCGGACCGGGTCCGCTTGCCCTTGGTTGGTTTGCCCCATGGGGTCACCGGATGACGGCCGCCCGAGGTGCGGCCTTCGCCGCCGCCATGGGGATGGTCAACCGGGTTCATGGCCACGCCGCGCACCGAGGGCCGCTTGCCCAGCCAGCGGTTGCGCCCGGCCTTGGCCAGCTTGATGTTGGAATTGTCCGGGTTGGAAACCGCGCCGACCGTGGCCATGCATTCGGCCCGCACCAGGCGTTGCTCGCCCGAGGTCAGGCGCAGGATGGCATAGCCCTGATCGCGGCCCACCAATTGCACGTAGGTTCCGGCCGAGCGGGCCAGTTGGCCGCCCTTGCCCGGCTTCATCTCCACATTGTGAATGATGGTGCCGATCGGCATGGAAGACAGCGGCATGGCATTGCCGGGTTTCACATCGACCCGCTCGCCGGCAACGACGGTATCGCCGGGGGCCAGGCGTTGCGGCGCCAGAATATAGGACAATTCGCCGTCGGCGTATTTGATCAAGGCGATGAAGGCGGAGCGGTTGGGATCGTACTCCAGACGTTCCACCGTCGCCGCCTCGAAACGCCGGCGCTTGAAATCCACCAGGCGGTAACTGCGCTTGGCCCCTCCGCCACGGCGCCGCGCCGTAATACGGCCATGATTGTTGCGGCCGCCACTCTTGGTCAAACCCTTGGTCAAAGCCTTGACCGGTTTGCCCTTGTGCAATTCCGAGCGGTCGACCAGAACAAGACCCCTGCGGCCCGGCGTGGTCGGCTTATATCGCTTCAGCGCCATATCTTCAAACCCCGCCCATGACGTCGATGGATTGGCCATCTTCCAACGTCACAATGGCCTTTTTCCAATCCGAGCGGCGCCCCTTGACGCCCCGAAAACGCTTGGTCTTGCCCTTGACCCGCAAGGTATTGACCGACTTCACCTTGACGGAGAACAATGCTTCCACCGCCTGCTTGATGCGAGGCTTGGTGGCGTCCATGGTCACCCGGAACGTGACCTGCCCATGCTCGGATCCCATGGTGGCCTTTTCCGTTATCACCGGACCCAGGACCGTCGTGTAGATCTGCTCGCGGTTCATTTCAGCCGCGCCTCCAAATTTTCGACCGCGCTTTTGGTCAAGACCAGGGTCTCCCGCCGCAGGATGTCGTAAACATTGGCGCCGGCGGACGCCATGATCTGAACCGCCGAGAGGTTGCCGGCGGCCCGTACTAGGTTCCGGTCCAATTCACCGCCGTCGATTATCAGCACATCGCCCCA
>JAYGEB010000006.1:0-13442 GCA_046582595.1 Alphaproteobacteria bacterium
AGATCATCGGCCGAATGTTCGCTCCGAACAATTGCCAGCGCCATATCAATTCTCCCCACCGAATCAGTTGGTTAAGAGAATCACATCCGGGCCGCAATTAACACCAGGCGAGAGAGTCACAAGTTTAGTCGATTGGTATAAGAGCATGAATGACCGGCCGGCCATTGCCTTCAAGACGGCTTAATTTGATCCGTACCACGCCGCCCCGCGGAATGGCGTCATTGGCGATCAGAATGAGATTGAGGAGAATTTTTATGCCCGTCTTGTCCGGTCCTAGATTGTCTTCGTCTTCGGCGATGGGCCATGCCAATTCGCCACGGCCGTCGGCCAGGAAATCGGCCGCCGTCCGGCGGGCCTCCGTCAGGCTGATCGCAACCCCCTCGCCACCCGCCGCGCCAAAGGCCAGGCGCATGAATTTAAGCCGGTTGGCCGCAAGTTCCACGCTATGGGCCAGCAATTCCATCGCCTGCTTCCGCATCGCGGGATCTTCCTCGTCTTCAAGAATTTCAACACCGTTGCCAATAGCGCTAATTGGGCCCACAAGATCGTGGCAGAGTTTGGAACACAAATGGGAAAGCAGAATAAGATCTGGCATTTTTTGATTTCAATCAGTGTTTAGGCGTCCCGGCCCGCCGCCTCTGGTCATGGACAATCGGGTTTGAGACGCTGGGCCGCGGTTGCGGTATGATACCGGCCATGAACCTAACCAAAACAGCCTTCGCGGTCCATGACGACTTCGCCGCACGGTTCGGGTAGATTGGGAACATCGGTCATGAGGGGTGGTGCGATGCCGACTGGCGGCAAAATTGATAATCCGGTCAACCGCTTGGGGCGGCCGCCCGGCAAGGGTCAAGGCAAGGGCCGAACCGTGCGGCGCGGCCGGCAAAGCGATGCGGCATCGGTCGCCGAAGTGCGGGACATCATTGCCGCGCCGGAGATGGATGCCGGTCTGTTGCTCGAATACCTGCACAAAATTCAAGATGCGGCGGGCTGTCTTCGCCATCGCCATCTTGCGGCACTGGCCCAGTGTTTGCGCCTGTCTCCGGCGGCGGTTTACGAGGTCGCGACTTTCTATCACCGTTTCGAAGTATTGGCGGATGACGCGGCGCCGGCGCCAAGGACCATTCGAATTTGCAACGGCCTGCCCTGCCAGATGGCCGGCGCCGACGCCCTGGCCGAGACGGCGGCCAGGGAACACGGCCACCGGATCGTCCGGGCCGCTTGCATGGGCCGTTGCGACCGGGCGCCGGTGGCCTCCAGGGACGAACTGTATGCGGAAGATGCCGATGGCCCGGCCATTCAACGGCTCGCCTCCACGGCCGGCCCGGCCGCCGAATGGCGCCCTGAAATCGATCTGGCCCGCTACCAGGACGAGGGCGGATATCAATTGCTGCGGGCTTGTCTGGCCGGCGAGAAAGAGCGGTCGGCGGTGATCGCGCAACTTGACGCCAGTGGCCTGCGCGGTTTGGGCGGCGCGGGCTTTCCAACCGGGCGTAAATGGGGCCTGGTGGCGGCCGAACCCGGCCCGCGCCTCATGGCGGTCAACGGTGATGAAAGCGAGCCGGGAACATTCAAGGACCGCCATTACCTGGAATCCGATCCCCACCGCTTTATCGAAGGCATGTTGCTAGCGGCCTGGGCCGTCGATGCGGATGCGGTTTACCTTTATCTGCGCGACGAATACCCCCACTTGCGCCATCTTTTGCGGAACGAGCTGTCCGCCGCCGAGCTGGCCGGTCTGCGGCACGTGCCGGTCCATATGCGCCGTGGCGCGGGCGCCTACATCTGCGGTGAAGAATCCGCCATGCTGGAAAGCCTTGAAGGCAAACGCGGCCTGCCCCGCCAGCGTCCGCCCTTCCCCTCGCAGGCCGGCTTATTCGGCCGGCCCACGCTGATCAACAATATCGAAACCCTGTTTTGGGCCCGCGACGCCATTGAGCAGGGCAAGGGCTGGGCAAACATGCGCAGCTTTTCGGTTTCCGGACGGGTTCGCCGCCCCGGCGTCAAACGGGTGCCCGCGGGGATCAGCGCCCGCGCCCTGATCGAGGAGCATTGCGGCGGCATGTTGGCGGGCCACGAACTGGCGGCCTTTTTGCCCGGCGGCGCCTCGGGCGGCATTCTGCCCGCGTCCCTGGCGGATGAGCCGATGGATTTCGGCACCCTGGAGGCCCATGGCGCCTTGGTCGGTTCCGCCGCCTTGATCGTTTTGTCGCAGCACGACGACATCGGCGATGTGGTGCGGAACCTGATGGCCTTCTTCGCCCATGAAAGCTGCGGCCAGTGCACGCCCTGCCGGGTTGGCACGGAAAAAGCGGTCGCCATGCTGGGTTCCGGCCGGGACAGGGGGGAAAGCGGCGCGCTGGCCGATCTGGCGCAGGTCATGGCGGATGCCTCCATTTGCGGCTTGGGCCATGCCGCCGCCAATCCGATCCGCTGCGCCTTGCGCTACTTCCCCGGTGCGATCACATGAACGGGGCGATTACATTCGAACTCGACGGCGTCTTGGTCGAGGCCAGCCCAGGCGAAAGTATCTGGGCCGTGGCCGCCCGTCTGGGCCAGACCTTGCCGCACCTGTGCCACACGGAGGAGCCGGGCTACCGCGCCGACGGCAATTGCCGGGCTTGCGTCGTGGAAATCGACGGCGAGCGGACCCTGGCGGCCTCCTGCAGGCGCCTGCCCGAGGCGGGCATGTCCGTGAAGACGCTCTCGGAGCGGTCCGTCAAGGCGCGGGCCATGGTCATGGAATTGTTGCTCGCAGATCAACCGCCAAGGGCCGAGGCGTTGGACCCGGACGCAATGTTTTGGCGCTGGGCGGACGCGCAAGGCATCTCGGACAGCCGTTTTCCCGCCCGCGGCACCGCCCCGCCGCCCGACCCGAGCCACCCCGCCATGCGGGTCAATCTGGATGCCTGCATACAATGCAATCTATGTGTCAGGGCCTGCCGCGAAGTACAGGTCAATGACGTCATCGCCATGGCCGGGCGCGGCGCGGACAGCCATATCGCCTTTGATTTCGATGACCCCATGGGCGATAGCCGCTGTGTCGGCTGCGGCGAATGCGTGCGGGTCTGCCCGACCGGAGCCCTGTTGCCAAGCGCGGAGCAGGCGGTGGCCGATCGCGAGGTCGCTTCCGTCTGCCCCTATTGCGGCGTCGGCTGCCAATTGACCTTTCTTGTCCGTGACGAAAAGATCATTGGCGTCGAGGGCCGCGACGGGCCGGCCAACGAGGGCCGCCTCTGCGTCAAGGGGCGCTTCGGTTTCGACTATATCCATAGTCCGGAACGCCTGACCATGCCGTTGATCAGGCTCCCCGGCATCGCCAAGGACGACGTCGCCATCGATCCCGCCAATCCGTTGAGCCACTTCCGGGAAGCCAGTTGGGAAGAGGCCTTGTCCGTCGCCGCCAACGGTTTGAAATCCATCCGTGACGGCCATGGCGGCCGCGCCCTGGCGGGATTCGGATCGGCCAAGGGTTCGAATGAAGAGGCCTATCTGTTTCAAAAACTGGTGCGCACGGGCTTTGGCGGCAACAACGTCGATCATTGTACGCGGCTTTGCCATGCCTCTTCGGTCGCCGCGTTGATGCAGACCATTGGCTCGGGCGCCGTGACGGCGCCGTTCACGGATGCCCTGGAGGCCGATGTCATCCTGATCATCGGCTGCAATCCGGAGGTCAACCATCCGGTGGCGGCAACCTATCTCAAACAGGCCGCCAAGCGGGACAGTCAATTGATCGTCGTCGATCCCAACGGCGCGGTTTTGGAACAATCCGCCACCTGGATGCTGCAACTCAAACCGGCCACGGACGTGGCGCTGCTGAACGCCATGCTGCATGTCATCATTACCGAGGATCTGGTCGATCACGCATATATTGAGGAACACACAACGGGTTTCGCGGCATTGGCGGATCATATCGCGGCCTTTCCGCCCGATGCCATGGCCGCGTTGACCGGCGTTCCGGCCGACGATATCCGCGCCGCCGCCCGCGCCTTCGCGGGCGCCCGGAACGCGATGATTTTCTGGGGTATGGGAATATCTCAACACATCCATGGCACGGACAATGCCCGCTGTCTCATATCGCTCTGTTTGGCGACCGGCCACATGGGCCGTCCCGGCAACGGACTGCACCCCTTGCGCGGGCAAAACAATGTCCAGGGCGCCTCCGACGCCGGCTTGATCCCCATGCTCTATCCCGATTATCAACCGGTCTCCGATCCCGCCGCCAGGGCCAGGTTCGAAAAGCTGTGGGGGACCGAACTTGATCCCGAGCCGGGCCTGACCGTGGTCGAGATTACCGATGCCATTCACGACGGCTCCATCAAGGGCCTGTATGTCATGGGTGAAAATCCCGCCATGTCGGATCCAAATCTCTCTCATGCCAGGGCGGCCTTGGCGAAGCTGCAACATCTGGTGGTTCAGGACATATTCCTGACCGAAACCGCCTGTTACGCCGACGTGGTCCTGCCCGCCTCCGCCTGGCCCGAAAAAGACGGCACCGTCACCAACACCAACCGCCAGGTGCAAATGGGCCGCCGCGCCGTGCCGCCGCCAGGTTTGGCGCGGCCCGATCTGTGGATCATCGAAGAAATGGCCAAGGGCCTGGGCCTGGATTGGAATTACAGCGGAGCGGAAGCCGTGTTCGAGGAAATGCGCCTAGGCATGGATTCCATCCGCGGCATGAGTTGGCAACGCCTGCTGTCGGAGGACGCCATCACCTATCCGTGCGATGGCCCCGATGATCCCGGCCAGGCGGTCATATTCAGCGATGGTTTCCCCACTCCGGACGGCCGGGGACGTTTCGTAGCCTGCGACCTGACCGACCCGGACGAGCTGCCCGACGCCGATTATCCCCTGGTGCTGTTGACGGGACGTCTGCTGGAACATTGGCACACGGGCGCCATCACGCGCCGAGCCTCGGTCTTGGACCAGTTGGAGCCTGAAGCCGTCGCTTTTCTTGCGCCCTCGCTGCTGGAGAAATTGAGCCTGTCCGCCGGTGACCGCGTCCGCGTACAAAGCCGCCGGGGAGAGATTGAGTTGACGGCGCGCGCGGATGCCGGCGTGCAGCCGGGCACGATTTTCATCCCCTTCTGCTTCGCCGAGGCGGCGGCCAATCTGTTAACCAACGCCGCCCTCGACCCGGACGGCAAAATTGCCGAAGTGAAATTCTGCGCCGTCCGCGCCGGCACGCCAGAGAGCGGGTAACGGCCTAATAGGGGGCATCCCCTTGCACCACGGCGCGGTGCACGACACGCCGTTCAATGGCCGCGTCGTAGGCGGTGACGCAATGCATGGTGCAGCGGTTGTCCCACATCAAGACATCGTTGTCGCGCCAGAGGTGGCGGTAGATGAATTGCTCCTGCGTGGCGTGGGTTTCCAGTTCCGCCAACAGGGCCTCGCCGGCGGCAAGCTCCCAATCCAGAATGTGGGAGGCATGATTGCCGATATAGATGGCGCGTGCCGCCGTGTCGGGATGGGTGCGGATCAGGGGATGATCGACGGCGGGCGCGGCGGCGATCTCTTCCGCCGTGGCGGCGCGCTCGTCGGATTTCTCCCGGCTGCGCTTCCAATCATGCACCGCGCGCAGACCCTCAAGCTGTTCCGCCCTGCCCGGTTCCAACGCCGCGTAGGCCCGGCTCATGTCGGCGAACAAGGTATGCCCGCCCCGCCGCGCCACGGAGGGGGAGCGCAGAATGGTGAACAGCGAGGGCGTGGCCACGTAGGATTTGTCCGTATGCCAGACCAGGGTGCCCTTTTCGGGATGCACGCCGGTCGGCTTGCCATCCGCGCCCACATTGCCGAAGACCTGCAGTTTCGGCAGTTCGCCATGGCGGGTGGAATGGTTGATATGGCCTTCCAGCGGCCCGAAACGCAGGGCGAAGGCATGGTGGCTTTCATCGTCCAGGTGCTGATCGCGGAACACCAGAACCTTATGGCGGATCATCGCCGCCTGGATGGCGGCAAGCTCCGCCGCCGTTATATCGCCCGCCAAATCGGGCCCCGAAACCTCCGCGCCAAAGTCCGCCGCCGCCGCCCTGATCTCAATCGATCCGTCTTGCATGTCGCCCGTTCACCATTACACCCAACCCAACCGCCACAGCATGCGACGGCGTCCCGGCGGAGGCAAGCATCTCCTTGCAGTCGTCCCGCACCAAGCCTTCACCATCGGCGGCGATAAGGGTTTCCCGCCCGACGGCCCGTGGCTACTCCCCCGGCGTCGGCCAATTTTTTTCAATAAGACGCACCCGTGACGGTCTCGTCGTTGATCGAGCAGTGCGTGCGGGTGACGTGAGGGCAAGCGCCAAGAACGATCGTCTAAACAGGCGCAAGAATGGCGGGGACATGACCTTTTTTCACCCGAAATCTTAGGGGGAAAGAAAGGATCGTGTCCCCACCATTCGCTGTTCCGGAACCTGCGCGGTACCAATTATAATTCAAAATGAAAGACCCCGCCCTTTTGACCCCGCCCTTTCAAATAGCCACACTGGAACCTGGCCCCGCCCTCACCGGCGGGGTCTAATTTTTGCTCGCACCCTCGGTTCATGCTTTCATGGCAACCAAACACCGGGAGGCAGCCATGATCGAAGCCAACGAGACATTTGACGGCACTTGGCCCTATGCGCCGAATTACTTTCACGGCAACGGCTTTGCCATGCATTACCTGGACGAAAACCCCGGCGGCGGGGAAACCTATTTATGTGTGCATGGGGAGCCCACCTGGGGCTACCTCTACCGCCATATCATCCCGCGCCTGGCCCGCCATGGCCGGGTGGTTGTGCCCGATCACATGGGCTTCGGCAAAAGCGAAACGCCTACAGACCGCGCCTATACCATTGAGGAACATTGCGACAATCTGGACCGTCTGGTGGCGGAACTGGACCTGACCAACCTGACCCTGGTGCTGCAGGACTGGGGCGGCCCCATCGGCGGCGCCATCGCCTATCGACACCCCGAGCGGGTCAAACGCCTGTGCGTGATGAACGCCGTGGTGGGCGGCCGCTCGGCGCAGGCAGCCGATATGGCCGGCACCTCGCCCTGGTTCCAATGGGTCAACAGCCCGGCCTTCGAGCCCACCATCCGCAATCTGAGCGCCACCGCGCTGTCGGTGATGAAACGTATTGGCTTCGAGAACACCGCTCAGGTGGACGAAACCTGGGTCCGCGCCTACGCCGCCCCTTTCCCTACTCCCGAAAGCACCATCGCCGCCCTGCGTTTTCCCCAATGCATCGCGGATCGGGAGACCATCGATTTCCTCAAGACCATACGCACGCCAGAAGCCACGGCGGCGATCAAGGCCATACCCGCCATGCTGATCTTCGGCGAAGCCGACCGCGCCCTGCCCCAAGCCTTTACCATCGGCTGCTTCCAGGACCTTTGGCCCGACGGCCCCGTCACCACCCTCCCCGGCGTCGGCCATTTTTTGCAGGAGGACGCGCCCGAGACGGTATCGGCGCTGATCGAGCAGTTCGTGCAGATGTCGTGAGGCGAATTCGCCTGGAACGATCGTCGAGACAGGCGCGAGAATGGCGGGGACATGACCATTTTTCACCCGAAATCGTAGGGGGAAAGAAAGGACCCGACCTGAGCCCCAAATTCCTACCTTGCATATGAAGAGCCTTTGGGCCTTTGTCAGGATTGGCCAATGAACGGTTCAATCAAGCGTGCGTAGGCCGTAGATCAAATTTGCAGTCGATCCCATTTGCATTTCCAGTTTAGACTTTTCGTCACACCATCAATCCCTGGGAACAATGACGCCCAATTTACGCCAATAGCATCCAAGGTTTCTCGAACGTCGAGTGTGCCATCAATTTCTAAACTCCAAGCAATTAAGCGGTCGTCATCAAATACGTCTTCTGGATTGGGATGGATCGTGAACACTGACTGCTGCGGCGCGATACGAGGGCTGATGTGTGCAGGGCGATAGGAGAACACATCTACATTTTTTACAAATGGATCGTAATGAACATCTACGAATTCATAATCCCGCAATGCGAAAATGACTGGATATTCACCCTCGACAATCAGAGGAACGGAACTGTCTTCATTCAATATTCTTGGGTGTACTACGCCTTTCTCAGTAGCGAAGAATGCTGCGACAAAAAGGCTCGTCGTCCAATCCAATAGACGAGTTGCCAATCCGTGATGCTGTCCCAATGCCATCCATTCAAGTGTAGTTTCGGGCTGTACTGAAAAAAGTGGACGTGCCTGCAGCCGAAAATTTCCGAGGAGCTCTTTCTCCCGTTCTTCGGAATAGAACACGTGGCCATTCCTTGGATAAAAACCTTCTCTGCCAATCGTCGGTATCAATTTGTGTGTCGAACGTGTCACACCTCGATATAGCCATTTCTCGTGACTGTGGCTGTTGGCCAGATCGGCCAATTCTTGCCAGCTCGAAATTTTTCGGTTTTCCACAATTTCCTCAATCGTCCGGATCTCTACCTAGGTAAGTCAAAAATCTCGTCACTCAATTGGAGATTGATGAGACTACTGTTCCTTGATCCAACTGTCGAGATAGGCAGCAGCCAAAACCGATGGTGCCATTGTGCGATAGGCCAGTTTGAAACGAGATTTCGAGACGTCACCGAACAAGCATTGGGGTCCGGTCTCGTTTCTCGCGTTACGACATTCCATCAACAACGAGCCAGGGGGACACGATCCCTTCTTTCCCCCGTTGTTTGGTGGGTGAAAAAGGGTCATGTCCCCCTGGTTCTTAAGCCTGTATTTGGCAGATAATAGGGCGCTTTGGGGATTGATGGTCCCGGCTGTCAGGCTCAGAACAGCGCCTTGTAGCGTTCCTGAAACACTGGCCAGATTTCCGGGTTGAGCAGGCGCGGGGGGCGGCGGTTGGCGAAGATTTTGAGGAGTTGCTCGCCGGCGTAGCTGGCCACTTGGTGTCGGGATTCGTGGGTCACTCCGGCTGTATGGGGGCTGGCGAGGACGTTGGCGAGGCCCAACAGGGGATGGTCCATGGCTGGCGGTTCGACGGCCCAGACGTCCAGGCCGGCCGCCCCCAGGTGACCGCTTTTGAGGGCATCGTACAGGGCCGCCTCGTCATGGATGCCGCCACGGGCGGTGTTGATGAAGGTGGCGCCGGGCTTCATCAGGGCAAATGCGGAGGCGTCGAGGAAATTCAGGGTTTCCGCCGAGCGCGGGCAATGCACGGTGATGAAGTCGGATTGGGCCAGCAGGTCCTCCCAAGAGGCGGCCGTGGCGCCGCGATCGGCGAAATCGCCGGCTTCCAGATAAGGGTCATGAGCCAGCACCCGCATCGAAAACAAACCGCCGCACAGTTCCGCCACGCGCCGGCCCACATGGCCCAGGCCGATGATGCCAACGGTCTTGCCGTATATGTTGTGGCCGATGAAATCGTTGCGCCCGATGCCGTTTTGGGCGCGCATGAAGCGGTCGGTCTCGCCCACCCGCTTGGACAGCATCAACATCATGCCCAAGGCATGTTCGGCCACGCCCTCGGCGTTGCCCCCCGCCTGATTGACGACGATGACGCCGGCCCGCGAACAGGCCTCGACATCCACCGTGTCATACCCGGCGCCCATGGAGGAGATCACCAGCATATTGGGGCAGCGGGCCAGGAAATCCCCGTCGCAATGGAACTGCAGGGGTAATTCGTCCCGCGCGGCGCGGATTTGATAGCCATGCGCCGCCGATAGCGCCTGCCAGTTTTCCGCCTCCGTGTCGCCGAGTTGCAGCCAATCAATGGTGATGGAAGGGTCGCGGCCAAGAATATCGGCGGTCACGGGATGGGCGAATTTCTCAAAAACAACGATACGCTTTTCGGCCTGGGTCATGGTCTTGGGCACTTCTCATACTTTATTGGATAATTTGCGGCGACATACATACATGACTGGCCGCCGATGTCATACGGATGTCATACGGTCCGGGGCACGGCACATCGCCAACCCCGGCCGGGTGTGTCGCGCGGCATGGCGCTGGAACGGAGGCAGGTTACTTTAAACTTCCACGCTATCGACCAATTTGGCGCCGCGCGCGGCCATGAAATACAGCCCCATGTGGTGGGTCGCGTCCTGGGGATGGGCCGCGCCCGGCCCCAATTCCAGTTCCTCGGCGAGTTCGCGCGGCAGGTCATAGGTGGCGCAGCCCTGGTCATAGACGTTGACCTCCCGCAAGCTGGCGGCCATGCCGTGATTGCGCGCCGAGAGCAGGGTCAGGACCATGTCCATGACGCAGATATCGATGCAGATGCCCACCGCCAGAACATCCGTGATCTTATGGCGGTTCAACCAATCGAGCAGGGCGTTGGAACCATCCGATTGATAAGCGCCGATGAACCCGTTGATGCAATCCTTACGTACCAGGGTGGCGTTTGCCGCGTCCTCCAGCCACAGCAATTCGGGCACCAGGTTTTCCTCGCCCGTGCCGATCTCGCAATGGGGCGGATAGGGAGGTTCGGCCTTGCCCGGCTGGTGGCTGTCCAGAAAGGCGAAAACCGGCCAGCCCCGGGCGGTGAAATCCCTGGCCAGTTTGTTGGCCTCTTCCACCATGCGGCTAACCTGGGGGCTTTCCACGGGCGGGGCCAGATTGCCCGCGCCCACCGTGGCGAAACCGTTGACGATATCGACGATGATCAACCCGGTCTTGCCTTCGGCGGCTTTCAGATGCAGCGGTTGCATGACCAGCGGCATTTGATTTTGTAGTTCCGACAAGAGCGTTTCGCTCATGTTCATGCCCTTCCTGAACGAAATTTGGAGGCTATCTCTTTCGCGGCCAACCTAACGGGTGTATGAAGTCCATCCAAGCAACTATTCTAGGATCGAACGCATGATCCCGCGCTATACGCGCCCTGAAATGGCCGCCATCTGGTCGCCGGAAAGCAAATTTCAAATCTGGTTCGAGATCGAGGCGCATGCCTGCGACGCCCAGGCCCGACTGGGCGTGATCCCGGCAGAGGCGGCGCGGGAGGTCTGGGAAAAAGGCGCCTTCGAGGTCGACCGCATTGACGCCATCGAGCGGGAAACCCACCACGACGTCATCGCCTTCCTGACCAATCTGGCGGAACACGTGGGCCCCGCCGCCCGGTTTATCCATCAGGGCATGACCTCATCGGATGTGCTCGATACCTGCTTCAGCGTCCAATTGGTGCGCGCCACGGATATTCTGCTGGACGACATGGACCACCTTTTGGCGGTGCTGCATCGCCGGGCGGTGGAGCACAAGGATGATATCTGTATCGGGCGCAGCCACGGCATTCATGCCGAGCCCACCACCTTTGGCCTGAAGCTGGCCCAGGCTTACGCCGAATTCGACCGCTGCAAGAGCCGCCTGCAAGCCGCCCGCAAGGAAATCGCCACCTGCGCCATTTCGGGCGCCGTCGGCACCTTCGCCAATATCGACCCGAGCGTGGAGGCGCACGTGGCCCAGGCCATGGGGCTGGAGGTGGAGCCGGTCTCGACCCAGGTCATCCCGCGCGACCGCCATGCCATGTATTTCGCCACCCTCGCCGTGGTCGCCTCCTCGATCGAACGCCTGGCCACGGAAATCCGCCATCTGCAGCGTTCGGAAGTCCTGGAGGCGGAGGAATATTTCGCCGAGGGGCAAAAAGGCTCCTCCGCCATGCCGCACAAGCGCAACCCGGTGCTAACGGAAAATCTCACCGGCCTGGCGCGGCTGGTGCGCGGCGCCGTGATGCCGGCCCTGGAAAACGTCGCCCTGTGGCATGAGAGGGATATTTCCCATTCCTCCGTCGAACGCGGCATCGGCCCCGACGCCACGGTAACGCTGGATTTCGCCCTGAACCGCCTGACCGGCGTGATCGACAAATTGACGATCCATCCGGAAAACATGAAAACCAATCTGGCCCGCCTGGGCGGTTTGGTGTTCTCCGGCCGGGTGCTCCTGGCCCTGACCCAGGCCGGCGTCAGCCGTGAAGACGCCTATACCTACGTGCAGCGCAACGCCATGCCGGTCTGGCGCGGCGAAGGGGAATTCCTCGAATTATTGAAGGCGGACGGCGAGGTCATGGCCGCCCTGTCCGTCGCGGAGCTGGAGGCCATGTTCGACCTCGGCTACCACACCAAGCACGTGGACACCATCTTCGCCCGTGTCTTCGGCGACACCGGCAGTTAACGTGACAAATTCGGGGGTATATTCGGGGACGTAATACTTATATCGCCAAAATCCGGTGAAAATTACTCTATGCCGTGGATCGATATAAGTATTACGCCCCGAATATACCCCCGAATTTACCTGGCATCTAGCCTTCCGTCGTGACTTGTTCACGGGCGGTTACCAACAGGTCCTTCATTTTCTGACGGACCTGTTCCTCCGTAAGGCTCAGGCCCTTGGATTGCACATCGGCCCAGACTTTTTCGAAAACACCCTCGTCGCCGGGTTTTTCGAAATCCGAGATGATCACCGCCTTAGTATAGGCTTCCGCGTCGGCGCCGTCCATGCCCAATTGCCCCGCCATCCATTGGCCCAACAACTTGTTGCGCCGGGCGCCAGTCTTGAACTGAGTTTCCTGATCGTGGGCGTATTTCGCCTCGGAAGATTTTCCACGTTTATCGAAGGTAGTCATGGCAACGGCGCTCCACGGATGGTTCGAGGGGGATGGCTTCTGGCTCAATGCCCCAACTTTAACCCGCCGAACGGGGATGAGGCAACCTGTTACCTGGTATTTTTTCCGTAAATTGCCATCCCAGGCGGCCAAGATGCGGCGATGGCACATTGTTTTGCCGTATCTAATCGGCTATATCTCGTCACCTTCGGTGAAGGGCCGTTACCGCGCCTTGAAAATCACCACCCCTTGTTTTTGAGGTTCCCATGCCCAGGCGTAGAAAAGTCTACGAAGGCAAGGCTAAAATCCTTTACGAAGGACCCGAGCCGGGCACGTTGGTGCAATATTTTAAAGATGACGCCACCGCCTTCAACAACCAGAAAAAGGGCCTGATCACCGGCAAGGGCGTCCTAAACAACCGGATTTCCGAATATATCATGCTGCATCTGGCCGATATCGGCATCCCGACCCATTTCGTGCGCCGCCTGAATATGCGCGAGCAACTGATCCGGGAGGTGGAGATCATTCCGGTCGAAGTGATCGTCCGCAACGTGGCGGCGGGTTCCATCTCCAAGCGTCTCGGCATCGCCGAGGGTACGCCCCTGCCCCGTTCGATCGTTGAATTCTGCTACAAATCCGACGAATTGGGCGATCCCCTGGTCTCGGAGGAACATATCACGGCTTTCGGCTGGGCGACGCCGCCGGAAATCGACGACATGATGTCCCTGTCCCTGCGCATCAACGATATTCTGTTCGGCCTGTTCGCGGGCGTCGGTATCCGCCTGGTGGATTTCAAGATCGAATTTGGCCGCCTGTACGAAGACGAAGAGGTGCGCACGGTGCTGGCGGACGAGATCAGCCCCGATAGCTGCCGCCTGTGGGACATCAAGAGCAACGAAAAACTGGACAAGGA
>JAYGEB010000207.1:0-12239 GCA_046582595.1 Alphaproteobacteria bacterium
GATCGCCGGCCATATCGAGAGACTGCAAATGCGCGAAGGTCGCGTCCGCGTCCGTGGTCTTGAAAACCAGGCCATTGATGCCCAACGGCACCTCGGCGATATCCCTGCGCGGGTTCTCCGCGCCGGGCGGCAGGCCGATCAGTTCCATATAGTCCGTGGCGAACATCATCAGATGGTTGATGGAACCCAGGGAATGATAGCCCCGCGGCGTCAGGGTAAAGCCCAGATCCCGGAACAGGCCCTCGGCCCGGTCCATATCGAACCGCACGTTGATCACCGTGTGATCCAGTTGCGCCAAAGCCACCATTGCCGGCCTCCTATCCAACCAAGGTCGCGTAGGTGCCCCGACCCATGGCGACCAATTGATCCTGTTCGTTCATCACGTCGATATCGACCACCGTGACGGTCCGTCCCGTGCGCCGCACGCGGGCCACCGCCGTCAGGGAATCCCCCACCGCCGGTTTCAGATAGTCGATGCGGATATTGATGGTCGGCACGCCGCCGCCCAGCAGCATGCCGATGGCGAAATCGCCCACCGTATCGATGAACGAGGCGATCGGGCCGCCGTGAAACTGCTTGCTGCCCGCGGTCCGCTCCAGGCTGGGGCTCAGGGGCATTTTCACCCTTATTTCCGATGCCTCGTAATCCAGGGACAGGGCCTGCAAACCCAGGGTCGAGATGGCCGGGGATTTGTCGAAGCTCGCCTGGATTTGCGCCAGGCTCATGCGTTCGGGTTTGTCGTTCATTATTGCCACCTCATGGCGTCAGCACCACCTTGCCGAAGACCACCCGGTCTTCCAACAGGCGGAAGGCCTCGTTGACTTCTTCCAGGGGCAGGATGGTGTCGATCACCGGTTTCAGGGAGCCGTCGCCCAATAATTCGAGCAACGTCGTCAAATCCTCGCGCAGCCAGCCGTTGGCGCCCAAAATTTTCAATTCGTAGGACCAGATAAACCGCAAATCCTCCTTCGGGTCATAGCCGGCCGTGGCGCCGCAGGTCAGCACCTTGCCGCCGCGGTGGAGCACCCGCAGGCTGGGCACCCAGGTATCGCCGCCGGTGAAATTGACCACCACATCGACGCCGTCATCGAACCGCCGCCGATGCGGCTTGCCGAATTTCGTCCAGACCGCCTTCATGAAGTCTTCTTCGACATAGTTGATCAGATGATCGGCGCCGATGGCGGCCAGGCGGTCCAGCTTGTCCTGGTTCGAGGCGCAGGCGATCACCTCGCATCCCACCCGCTTGGCCAATTGCACCGCACAAGTGCCGACGCCGCCCGAGGCGCCCAGGATCAGCACTTTGTCACCCCGCTGAATATCGCCGATGGTGTACATCATGCGCAGCGCCGTGCCGTAGGCCACGGGCAGACAAGATGCCGCTTCATAGGAAATATTATCGGGCAGACGCACCAGATGATGGCTGGGCACCTTGCAATATTCCGCCAGTCCGCCGTGCCACATCTCGCCGATCAAACCGCCCGGTCCGACCCGGTCCATGGGGTCGATCATCACCCGGTCGCCGGCTTTCCAATCGGTGATGTCCGAACCGGTCTCGACGATCTCGCCGGAGAAATCCAGCCCCATGATGGCCGGCATGGGCACCTTGATGCCCGGCATGCCCTTGCGGGTGAAAATGTCGTGATAGTTGAGCGAGGTCGCGCCCACCTTGACGACCACGTCTTCCGGGCCCGGCCGGGGGTCGGGGAAAGCATTGTCGATCCGGATCGAGCCCGGACCGCCGTGTTGATCAATGACCGCCGCTTTCACGTCGTCTCTCCGTCTTGCCAGATTTGCCGGCCCCGTTCGGCCAGGCCGTTGCGGTCGATCTTGCCGGGGCCGGCCAGGGGCAATGCGTCCATGAAGATGACCATGCGCGGGTGTTGATGGGCCGGCGCGTTGGCCAGGGCGTGTTGCTTGATATCGTCCTCGCTGACGGCGGCGCCGGGCGCCCGCACCACGAAGGCGATGGGCTTTTCGCCTTTGATGTCGTCTGGCACGGGGACGACGCAGCTTTGCTCCACGCCGGGGTGGCTGACGATAATGGCTTCCACCTCGCCGGGATAAATATTCTCGCCGCCGCAGACGAACATATCATCGTCCCGGCCGACGAAAAAATAGGCGCCGTCCGCGTCCCGGCGGAAGACATCGCCGGAAATGTACCAGCCGTCGGGCGTGATCACTTCCGCCGTCTTTTCCGGCAGGTTCAGATAGCCAGGGGTATTGGCCGGGGTGCGCTGCCACAGCACGCCCTCATCCGCCTCGTTGCCGTCCTTGTCGATCAGTTTCAAATCGACGCCCGCCACTTGAAACCCCGCCGACATGGGCGGCACCGTCTTGCCCGCCACGGCTCCAAGCACCATGGGCCCGGCCTCGGTCGTGCCATAGCCGTTCATGATGTCGGCGCCGGGGAAGACTTCCTCCACCCGGGCCCATAGTTTGGGCGAAACCGGCGCCGAGCCCATGCGCACGATGGCGACCGAGGACAGATCCAGGCTTGCCAGCAGATCCTCCTCCATGAAGGACATGGCCAGCATGGTCGGCACGCTGGTGATCCAGGTGCATTTGAAACGCTCCATGGCCTGAAGATAACGGCGGGGATCAAACTCCGGCAGCAGCACCGTCATGGTGGACGCCGCGTGACCGAACAGCAGCGTAAGCAGCGCATTCATATGATACAGCGGCGCGGCGACCAGCAGGCGGTGATGATTATAGGGCCAGTTCCCCATGCGCCCGTTCATGACCCACAGATGCCCTTTTTGCGTCAGGGGCACGCCCTTGGGACGGCCGGTGGAGCCGGAGGTATAGAGCACCATGGCCACGTCATCGTCTCCGGGGCGAACGGCTTCAAAGGGGCCTGGGTCCAGCAAGGCCTCGAAGCCCCCCGCCCCGCCAGCATCGAAATCAGTAACCGGCGGCCCGGCGCTGAAGTTTGCCCGGCGCGGCCCGTCACAGAACAGATATTTCGAGGCACTGTCGGCCAAGACATAGTCAACCAGCGCGGCGGGGAATTTGTAGTTGATGGTCACGGCCGCCATGCCGGCCCGCAGGATGCCGAGAAAGGCAATGAGAAATTCCGCCCGGTTGGCGGACATGATCGCCACCGCATCGCCCGCCACCAGGCCCCGGCCGCGCAAACCACGGGCGCAGGCATTGGCCGCATCGTCGATCTCGCGGTGGCTGTAATGGCGCGGGGCATCCCAATCCAGGCAATCAATCAACGCCAGATTGTCGCCGCCCAATTCAGGATCAAACAGGGCGCCAAGATTATACGCAGGGATCATATCTGTTCGTTGATGTTGTTGCTTGCGGGCCGAAACTGTAGGGGCCCCCGAGCATTCAAGTCAAGGCGGTGGCGGCGCGATGACTTGATCTCCATGGCATTCGAATGGCATCGTTCGATGTGGGAGGGAAAGAACATGAAACTTCGCAAGACCATGACGATCAGAGAGGTGATCGAAACGGACGCCATGGGCAAGGCTTGCAACCCCATCGTCAGGGTGGTTGCCATGGCGGTGGTGCAAAACCCCTTCGCGGGCCGCTTCGTCGAGGATCTGTCGCCGTTGTTTGATCTGGGCGGGCTGCTTGGCGAGCGGCTCATGGGGGAGGCCGTCGCCCTGTTGGACGCTCCCCCGGTCAGCTACGGCAAGGCGGCCATTGTCGGCGTGGCGGGCGATCTGGAACATGGCGCGGCGATGATCCACCCAAAACTGGGCAAGCCCATGCGCGCCGCCGTGGGCGGCGGCGAGGCCTTGATCCCCTCCAACGCCAAGGTGGCGGCGGTAGGTGGCGCCATCGATTTACCACTTGGCCATAAGGATCAAGCCTGGTCGTTCGCCCATTTCGACACCATTACCGTGATGATCGGCGATGCGCCGAGGCCCGACGAAATCGTGCTGTGCATGGCCGTCGCCGATGGCGGCCGCCCGCTGCCAAGGGTCGGCGACAAACCCATCACGGATTAGCGGCAAACCGTTCCAGGCGATACGGCGCCAGCAGGTCCTCGGGCCGGCCGGTCAGGATTTCTTCCGCCGTCAGACGCCCCACCAGCGCGGCGAGGGTGATGCCGCTGTGCATCACGGTGACATACAGGCCCGGCGCATCCGCCGCCGGCCCAATCACCGGCATGCCATCGGCGGGAACCGGGCGCAAACCCAATGTGTGCCGCTCCGCCCGGACATTGCCGCCATCCGCGAGCAAGCGGCGGACGGCGGCCATCAGGCTTTCGGCGGCGGCGGCGGCTTGATCTTCGGGCGGGGCGCCGCCCGCGAAATCCTTGCCGGCGATTATTCTGCCGTCGCTGTTCTGGCGCATATGCACTCCCGGCGCCAGAACCAGGCCACGAAGGATGGGTGGCAGCGGCGCGCTTTGCGCCAAAAACCCAAGCCGGTTCTCCATCGGCAAGGTAACCTCGACCGCGGCCGCCAGCTCGCCGCTCCCCACCCCGGCGGCGAGGACCACATGGTCGGCGCCGATCTCCCCTTCGCCGGTCCGCACCCCAACGACGCGGCCGTTTCCGCTGGTTATGTGCAGTACATTGTCATCGTTGATCAAGGCGCCGTTTTCGGCCGCGGCCCGCAATAACACTTGTGCGGTTTCGCGGGGCGGCAGGCTGCCTTCCATGGGGGCGTGGGCGGCTTGCGCCGGATAGCTCGATAAGCCCGGTTCCCGCCGCGCCGCCTCCCCGTGCGAGACCAAATGGATGGCATAGCCCCAGGCCGCGCATTCTGCGACGGCGGCCTCCATCGCGGCGGGATCATCGGTCCACCAGAGCGAGCCGTTCCAATTGAGGGCCAGGCCCCCCTGCAACTCCTCCTGCAAGCGGTGCCAGTCCAGAATGGCCTTCATGCGCAGTTCATAATAGGGCCGCGCATTGCCCGGCGAGGCATTGATCCAGGCGAATGAGGCGGCCGTGGCGATGCCGCCCCGTTCTCCACCCGTCAGCACCGTGACCGCCGCGCCACGGGCCGCCAGATGATAGGCCACCGACGCGCCGATGATGCCGGCGCCGATAACAACGATTTTCATGGCCATTGATGGTTCCCTTCGGACCCGCGCCGTTGCCGGCGACAGTAGCCAACTCCCCGCGGTTTTGGAACCAATCCCGAGTGCCTTGGCAGCGCCGCCGCCATCATCTAACGTCACCGGCATAGTTTGTGCGTAAATTGGAGAGGTCCATGCAGTTTGGCTGGCTAACTCTATCCTTGTCCCCCTCGGGCGATGAAGATGCCCTGCGTATCGATCAACAGATCGAACAGGTTTGTTATGCCGAGGAGCTGGGGTTCTCGGACGTCTGGCTGACCGAACATTATTTCACCGGCGAAAGCGTCTATAACGACGCCGTGGTGTTCGCCGCCGCCCTGGCCATGCGCACCGAACGCATCCGCATCGGCTTTGCCGTGGTGCAGTTGCCGTTCCACCACCCCGTCCGCCTGGCGACGCAGTTGGCGCTGCTGGATAATCTTTCCAAGGGCCGCATTGACGTGGGCGTGGGCAAGGGCACGATATACAACGAATATGAATTCGTCGGCCACGGCCTGCGCAGCGGCGACAGCCGGGAACGCATGGACGAGGCGATCGATATCATGCAACAAGCCTGGGACAGCGCCTGGAGCGGGAAACCGTTGCGCTTTGACGGCAAATTCCATTCCGTGGCGCTGCCCGAACTGCGCCCCCGCCCGGTCCAACGGCCTGGACCGCCGCTTTGGCGCAGCGTCATTTCGCCCGGCTCGTTCGAGGAATGCGGCCGGCGCGGCATTCCCATCCTGACGGCGCGCCTTGGCGTCGAGAGGATCAAGGAACGCTGGGCGCTTTATGGCGCCGCCCTGGCGGACGGTGGCCACGATGAAACCACCCAACGGCGGCTCATGGCGCAATGCGCGCTCTGGCGCAATGTCTATGTGGCCGACAGCGATGCCCAGGCGGAGGACGAAGTCTGCCAACTCCTGCTCGATACCCGCAAACACATGATGCATGTGCGCCAGGCCCACAACCCCGTCGACTTCGTGATCGACCCGGCCATGCTGAACCCCTGGACCGACCCTAGCGTCAGTGACGCCGATGCCCTGCCCTATGTTCTGGAGACCGGCACCCTGCATGGTTCGCCGGAACGGGTGCGGCAACAGGTGGCGGAGCTGCGCGACGTCGGCGTCCAGCACCTATTATGCCAGACCGGCTTCGGCGACATGAACCAGGAACAGAACCTGGCCTCCATGCGCCGTTTCGGCGAACAGGTGATGCCGGCTTTTGCGAACTGATCCACGACCGTCACTCCCGCCCCCGCCTTCGCGAGGACAGGCTTCGCGGGAGTCCAGAACCCCAGGCAACGTCGCCGGACGCAATATCTGGATGCCCGCTTTCGCGGGCATGACAAAGCAATGACCTGCGCCGGTTTAGGCGTTCTTGATGGTCAGGCCGGCGTCCACGGGCAATACGGTGCCGTTCATGTAGCTGGAGGCGGGCAGCACGAAATTTAGGGTGCCGTGGGCGACCTCTTCCGGGTCGGCGTATCGCCGCAGCGGGATGCGGCGTTTGGCGAATATGGTCTTATGCTCTTCCTTGATATTCTTGGTCATGCCGGTGCGGACGGCGCCGGGACAGATGCAATTGACGGTGATGCCCTCGCGCCCCAACTCGACCGCCATTGCGCGGGTCAGGCCGATCACGCCATGCTTGGCGGCGGTGTAGGGAGAAGTTTCCGGCGTCGCGCCCAGGCCCTCGGTGGAGGCTATATTGACGATCCGTCCGGCCCCGCTGGCGCGGAGGTGGGGCAGCGCGGCGCGGATGGTGCGGCTGTGAGCGCGCAGCAGAATGTCCAGATGGCGGTCCCAGATCGCCTCGTAATCATCGTCATCGATCAAGGTGTGTTGCGATATGCCGGCATTGTTGATCAAGATATCCAGGCCGCCGAAATGCGCCGCGGCCTCGTTTATGACGGTCTTGATGCGCGCCGGATCGGCCAGGTCCAAGGTCCAGCCCTTGGCGCTCAGGCCCGCCTCCGTAATCTCGGAAACCACCGCCTCGACGCCATCGCCATTGATGTCGGTCACCGCCACATGGGCGCCCTCGTCGGCGAACAAATGCGCCGTCGCCCGTCCCATGCCGCTGGCCGCGCCCGTGACCAGGGCCACCTTGCCGGCGATGGAACGGCTGAGTTTCGACAATCTGGTCATGGCAATTTCCCTTATAGTCCTATCGTCCGCCCGACACGGCCAGGGTATGGCCCGAGATATAGGAGGCCTCGTCGCCGAGCAGGAACAGGATCGCGTCGGCGACTTCCTCCGGCCGGCCCAGACGGCCCAGGGGGGTGAGGCGAAGGGGCCCCAGATCGGAGGTTTCCTCCAGTTTCAGCAAACCGGGGCCGGTGCGCTCGGTATCGATGGGGCCGGGCGCCACGGCGTTGACGGTGATATTGTAGCCCGCCACCTCGATGGCCACGTCGCGGATGAAGCCATGCACTCCCGCCTTGGACGCCGAATAGGCCGCCCCGCCGGTGTCGCGGGCGGTCCAGGGCGTGCCCTCCCGCGCGCCCGAGGACAGGCAGACAATGCGGCCCTGGCGCCGCGCCATCATGTGCGGCAGGGCGAAGCGGGTGCAGAGGAACATCCCGCGCAGGTTCAGGCGCAGGGTAAAATCCCAATCCTCGACCGACATCTCCCAGATCTTGGCGTTACGGGAACCGCCCAGGTTGTTGACCAGGCCATCGATTTGGCCGAATTCAGCCATCGCCGCCCCGATCAAGGCTTCCGCCCCGGCCGGCTCCGTCAGATCCCCCACCACGCTCTCCACCGGGCGGCCAAGGGCGGCGACATCGGCGGCGGTTTTCGCCAACGCCTCGCCCTCGATATCGCCCAGCACCAGCTTGGCGCCCTCTTCGGCCAAACGCAGGGCCGTGGCCCGGCCCAAACCATGCGCCGCGCCGGTCACCACGGTGACCTTGCCCGCCATCCGTCCCATCACCGGCCCCCCCGGGCCCGCCGATCAGTCATCCGGCATCTGGAAGCGCGGCGTTGAGCGCATGAGGGCGATCTCCTCCTCCGTCATGACCTCCTCGATGGCCTCGAACAACGGCGAGGACAGATAGCGCTCGGCGGTATCGGGCAGCATGCACAGGATGACCGAGCCCGCCTCCGCTTTCTCCGCCACCTGTATTGCGATGGCGAAGGTGGCGCCGCCCGATATTCCGGTCATGATGCCTTCCTGGGCGGCTAGTTTCGAGGCCCATTCGATACCCACCGGGCCCGGCACGGGGATCATTTCATCATACAGATTGCCGTCGATGGCTTCCTGCAGCACCAGGGGAATGAAATCCGGGGTCCAGCCCTGGACGGGATGGGGCTCGAACGCGGCATGGCTGACGGCGGGTTCGCCCGCCGCCGTGCGCTCCTGAGCGATGCCGCTGCCGACGATCTGCGCATTGGCCGGCTCGGACAGAATAATCTTGGTTTCGGGGCGCTCCCGGCGCAGCACCCGCCCGACGCCGACCACGGTGCCTCCCGTGCCATAGCCGGTGACGAAATAGTCCAGCCGCCCGCCATCGAAATCCGCGATGATTTCCCGCGCCGTGGTGTTCTCATGGATATCGGCGTTGTCCGGGGTTTCGAATTGGCGGGCCAGAAACCAGCCGTTGGCGTCGGCCAGTTCCTTGGCCTTGTGATACATGCCATAGCCCTTTTCCGCCCTGGGCGTCAGCACCACCTTGGCGCCCAGAAAGCGCATCAGCCGCCGCCGCTCCACCGAAAAGCTATCCGCCATGGTGACCACCAGGGGATAGCCCTTGGCGGCGCAAACCATGGCCAGGCCGATCCCGGTATTGCCGCTGGTCGCCTCGACCACGGTCTGTCCCGGCCGCAGATCGCCGCGCAGTTCGGCCTGTTCGATTATGGAGATGGCCAGCCGGTCCTTGACCGAGGCGGCGGGGTTGAAGAACTCCGCCTTGACGTAAATGGTCACATGCTCCGGCGCCAGCTTGTTGATGCGGATGCAGGGCGTATCGCCGATGGTCTCTATGACGTTGGCATACAATTGCCCCCGTCCGGCGGTCGTGCGGGAATTGGTATTACTGCTGCTTGACGTCACGATGGCTCTCCCTCGAATGCAATTGGTTCAAATCCGGCGATTGCTCAGGCACCGATCTTGCCACAGGAGAGGCGGGGAAGGCCAGCGGGTGATCCCAGAATTCAGACCGCTATTCGTCAGCGCCATGGCATCGGACCAGGAGAGACCCCATTTTGGCCCAAAACAAAATATCAAAAATAAGGAAAGGTATCGTGTCATTGCCATTCGTTGCTTGAGAACCAGCTCCGCGCCGAACACTATATCAAGAAGAAAGACCCGACCCACGCAATACCGTGACGAAATGGCGAAAATACCCTATATCATAGGGGTAATACATATATGTCACTTATATGATATAATGTTTACGTCTCCAATTTCGACATTCTCGCAAGGACCATGCACATGACCAGTAAAACACTGAACATCACGCTACCCGAAGAGATGTTCGAACAGATGGAAGTGCTTTGCAAAGTGAAACACTACAACCGCAGCGAACTCATGCGCGAAGCCTTGCGGCGATTTTTTTTCGAATATGCCGTTGAAGCCACCGCCGAGGAAAAATCGGCGATCAGGGAGGGACGCGAGGCAAGGGATAAGGGAGATTTCGTGACCCTCGATGACCTCGAAACATGAGTTGGACCGTCCGTGTCATGGGCCCGGCTTCACGCGGACTGAAAAAGCAGCCCAAGAACGCCAGTCAACGTATTGAGAGCGCCTTGCTGGATATGAGAAAAGATCCCTTCAAAGGTGATGTCCTACCACTAAAAGGCATACATAGGGGTTCGTTGCGGCGGCGAATTGGGCCCTACCGTATTCTATTTGATGTCGATATCGCGGCAAGAACCGTCGACATCCTCAACATCCTCCGCCGAAGTTCCACGACATATTAGAACAGAACGCGCCAATGCCCCGTCAAGTCGCGGCAATCGGCTGACGGTCACGTTCAGGCCGCGGCCACGGCGACGCGGGTGTCGTTGTAGCAGGCGCCCTCCGACAGATCGGCCTTGGTGGTGGGGGCGAGGGCGGAGACGGTTTGGCCGTTGGTGGTGGTTTTCATCCAGGCCCCCTTGTAGGACAGCAGGACGCCGCGGGCGACGCTGTCTGTTATGCGCAGCGGCAGGAAGACCTCCCCCAGGGCGTTGTGGACGCGGACCTGCTGGCCATCCGCCAAGCCCCGTTGGGCGGCGTCGTCCGGGTGCATTTCCAGGGACGGAGTGCCGTCGGATTTGGCCAAACCGCCGAAGGTGGAGTTGGTGCGCCAATTCGACGAGGGCGTGAGGAGGGCGAAGGGGTGGGCGGCATCCGGTTCCTGGTCCTCGGCCAGGGGGATATAGCGGGGGATGGCGGCCCCGAACTTGTCGCTCAGATAAGCGGATTTCAATTCGATCCGACCGCTCTTGGTTGTCGGCACGCGCTCAAAACCGATACGGTCCGTCGGTTCCGACATGGCGAGCGCGGTGGCCAGGGGGAGTTCGCTCGGGCGCCGGCCGTCCAGGCGGGGATCGTCGGCGTTGATGGCGTCGTCCATCAACTGGGCGTCGCTGGCCCGGAAAATGGCATCCTCGAAACCGAAACGCCGCGCCAGGCGGCGGAAAATCTCGGTATTCGGCAAGGCCTCGCCCACGGGCTCGATCACCGCTTCGGCCCGTTGCAGGAACTGCTGGCCATAGGCGCAGAAGATTTCCGCATGCTCGAAATGGGAGGCGGCGGGCAGCACCACATCGGCATAGCGGGCGGAGTCCGTCATGGCGATATCGATGACCACGGTGAAGATGTCTTCCCGCGACAGGCCCCGGCGCATGGTGTTCTGGTCGGGATGCACGATCAGGGGATTATGGTTATAGATCACCAGGCCGCGCAGGGGCGGGTCCACGTCATCCTCGGCCAGGTGCCGGCCCACGTCGATAATGTTCAGGGTGCGGGTGCCCTCGGGGATCAAGTCCGGGCGGGTCAGCTTGGCGAGGGTCTTGGGGAACAGCGTGCCCGCGCCGCCGAGCAGGCCGCCGGCGGGATGGCGGAACTTGCCGGTCAGCGCGGGCAGGGCGAAGATGGCGCGGAGGCCGGCGCCGCCGTTGCGGTTGCGCTCCAGTCCGTTGCCGGTGGCGATGGCGGGGGCCTCCGCCGCCTCGTACCAGCTTGCCAGTTGCAGAATACCCTCCGCCGGGATGCCGGTGATCCCGGCCGCCCGTTCGATGCCGAAGGGCCGCGCCTGGGCCATGAAGTCTTCCGCGCCCTCGACCGCCGCCGCGATGAAGCCGTCATCGAAGGCGCCGCGCCGTTCCAGCTCCGCCGCCAGGGCGAAGGCCAGCACCACGTCCGTGCCGGGCCGGAGCGCCAGATGCAGATCCGCCTGCTCGGCGACCTTGATGCGCTTCGGGTCCACCACCACGACCCTGCCGCCGCGGTCGCGCAGGCGCTGCAGCACGGGCGCCAGATGCAGGTTGGAATAGGTGACGTTGTTGCCCCAGACCACGATCATGTCTGACTGCTCCAGGTCCGTCATCTGCACCCCGGCGATGGCCCCGAAGGTGCCCGCCCAGGCTTCCGATTTGATGCCGCCGCAGAGCGGCCGGCGGGACAGCACCGTGGCGCCCAGGGCATGGAAAAACCGCAGATCCATGGAGCCGCCGGCCAACATGCCGTGGGGGCCGGCATAATTCAGCGGCATGATGGCTTCGGGGCCATGCCGGGCAATGGCCTTTTGAAAGTTGTCATGGATCAGGTCCAAGGCCCGGTCCCAGGAAATTGCCTCGAACTTGCCCTCGCCCTTGGCCCCGATGCGCCGCAGGGGTTGGGTCAGGCGGTTGGAACCATGGACGAATTCCGGATAGAGCTGGGAAACCTTGGTGCAAATGGCGCTCTTGGTCAGCGGGTTGGCGTCCGAGCCGCGCACCTTGGTTATTTTCCCATCCTCCACGGTGACGGTCAGGGAACAGGTATCGGGGCAATCCAGGGGGCAAACACTGGCAAGTTGCTGGGCCATGGTGGGGGCTCCTATCAGGAATTCATCACAGTTCACACATTGCCGTGAATTGGCGGTAATAAAAGAGCCATTTTTGACTATTTCATAGGGCCAATCAACTCAGGACAAAACCCTGATAGGCGTTCGCCACGACTTCCTGGCATTTTTCCAGATAAACCGGGTAGCCGCCCATATAAGGCATGAAGACCCGCGGTTTGCCGGG